>NZ_JBEXUS010000102.1:0-29256 GCF_040614455.1 Nocardia sp. NPDC005978 | reverse complement strand
CTAGGACGCCGCCCTCTCAAGGCGGTAGCGCGGGTTCAAATCCTGTCGGGACTACAAAGCGAAGGCCCCCAGCCCAACGGCTGGGGGCCTTCGCTTTTCCCGTGTACCGGGCGCCGGGGTTTTCGGCCCCGGCGCGGATTTCAGTCCAGCGCCCCGGCGGTGCTGCCGCCCAGCGGGATCGCGGGCATCCCGAGTTTGCGGTGGTCCCAGCTGCGCACGCGTTCGGGGACGATGCGAATCGCGATGCGCTTGTTCAGCATCTGTTCGACGAACGGCTTCATCTCTTCGCTGTACGGGCCGGTGTACCGCTCCCACACGCTGATACCCACCTGGAACAGGGCGTCGGCATCGTCGATGATCTCCGCGCGGCCCTCGATGGACACCCCGCGCAACTGGTCGTAGGTATCGCCGGCCTCGACCAGGACGGTCACCCGCGGATCGCGCCGCAGATTCACCGCCTTCTGCGATTTGGCCTTGGTCTCGAACCAGATCTCGCCGTTGATCAGCCCGAACCACATGGCGGTCAGATGCGGGGTGCCCGCGGGACCGAGGGTGGCGAGGGTGGCGATTCGGCTGCGCTGCAGGAATTCCGCGATCTCCAGGTCGGACATCGTGATCTGAGCGCGTTGATTAACTCCCATGGGCCGACTGTAATTTACGCCGTATGAGGCGGGTCACAGTGCCCGTCCGGCACCGCCGTACCCGATCCCGCCGAACGCCGATACCGCTGATCCGCGCTGAACGCCGCCGCGCCCGATCCCGCTGAACGCCGCTGTGCGGCCCGAAAACGCCGACGCCCCCACCGGATTCCCGGCGGGGGCGTCGAAAGCGCTGTGCGGGCCCGTCAGAGGCGCTTGTGCAGGGCGTCGGCGGCGGCCACGAGGTCCGCGGCCCAGCGCGCGCCCGGGCGCCGGCCCATGCGATCGATCGGGCCGGAGACCGACACCGCCGCGATGACCGCGCCCCCGGTGTCGCGCACCGGCGCCGAGACGCTGGCCACGCCCGCCGCGCGCTCGGCCGCGCTCTGGGCCCAGCCGCGCCGCCGCACCTCGGCCAGTGCGCGCTCGCCGAATACCGCCTCCGGCAGCACGGTCCGCTGGAGTTCGGGATCAGCCCAGGCCAGCAGCACCTTCGCGGCCGAGCCGGCGGTCATCGGCATGCGCGCGCCGACCGGCACGGTGTCGCGCAGTCCCGAGGCCGGTTCCATCGAGGCGACGCAGACCCGGGCGTTGCCGTCGCGCCGATACAGCTGCACGCTCTCGCCGGTGATCTCGCGCAGGCGCGGCAGGATGCCCGCGGCGGCGTCGAGCAGCGGGTCGCTGGCGGTGGTAGCCAGCTCCGACAGGGCCGGGCCCGGACGCCACAGTCCCTGGCTGTCGCGGGCCAGCATGCGATGGGTCTCCAGGCCCACGGCCAGGCGATGCGCGGTCGCGCGGGGCAGGCCGGTGCGGGCGCAGAGCTCGTTGAGGCCGCAGGGTTGCTCGGCGACGGCGTGCAGGACCGCCATGGCTTTGTCCAGAACACCGATACCGCTATGCTGTCTCATAGAACGATATTAGCGTCTCGCATGTTGGGAATGCCAAATCGCGGATCGCAGCGTGCGAACGCATATGGGCATCTTCGGCATCAGGGCTCACCGGCCCGCGCGGCGCGTTCCCCGCGTCACCAGCCCGGGCGTGGGTTATGTCCTATCGAGAGGTGATGCAGTTATGGCCGTTCGGCCACGCACTCTGGCGGAGAAGGTCTGGGACCAGCACGTCGTCGTGAAAGGCGAAGGTGAGGGCGCGAACCGCGAACCCGATCTCATCTACATCGATCTGCACCTGGTCCACGAGGTCACCAGCCCCCAGGCCTTCGACGGCCTGCGCGCGGCCGGGCGCCCGGTCCGCCGCCCCGATCTCACCATCGCGACCGAGGATCACAACGTCCCGACGATCGACATCGATCAGCCGATCGCCGATCCGGTGTCCCGCCTGCAGGTCGAGACGCTGCGCAAGAACTGCGCGGAGTTCGGGATCCGCCTGCACCCCATGGGTGATCTGGACCAGGGCATCGTGCACGTCGTCGGACCGCAGCTGGGCCTGACCCAGCCCGGCACCACGGTGGTCTGCGGTGACTCGCACACCTCCACCCACGGCGCATTCGGCGCGCTCGCAATGGGTATCGGCACCAGCGAGGTGGAACACGTGCTGGCGACGCAGACTTTGTCGCTGCGCCCCTTCAAGACCATGGCCATCAACATCGAGGGCGCGCTGCCCGAGGGCGTGACGTCCAAGGACGTGATCCTCGCGGTCATCGCCGAGATCGGCACCGGCGGCGGTCAGGGCTACGTGCTCGAGTACCGGGGCGAGGCCGTGCGGGCCATGTCCATGGAGGCCCGGATGACCATGTGCAACATGTCGATCGAGGCCGGTGCGCGCGCCGGGATGGTCGGCCCGGACGCGATCACCTACGAGTTCCTGAAGGGCCGCCCGCACGCCCCCGAGGGCGCGGACTGGGATGCCGCCGTGGCGGCCTGGGACGAGCTGAACGGCGACCCGGACGCGGTTTTCGACGCCGAGGTCACCATCGACGCCACCGCGCTGACCCCCTTCGTCACCTGGGGCACCAACCCGGGACAGGGCCTGCCCCTGGGCGCTTCGGTGCCCGACCCGGAGCAGATCCACGACGAGAACGAGCGCGCGGCCGCGGAGAAGGCGCTGCAGTACATGGGCCTGGAGCCGGGCACCCCGCTGCGAGACGTCACCGTGGACACCGTTTTCGTGGGGTCCTGCACCAACGGCCGGATCGAGGATCTGCGTGCGGTGGCAGGCATTCTGGACGGCCGCAAGGTCGCAGCCGGTGTGCGGATGCTGATCGTGCCGGGCTCGATGCGGGTCCGCCTGCAGGCGGAAAACGAGGGTCTGGGCGAGATTTTCACCGCCGCGGGCGCGGAATGGCGGCAGGCGGGCTGCTCGATGTGCCTGGGCATGAACCCCGATCAGCTTTCGCCCGGTCAGCGTTGTGCCTCCACCTCGAACCGGAACTTCGAAGGGCGACAGGGCAAGGGCGGTCGCACGCACCTGGTCTCGCCGCTGGTCGCGGCGGCCACGGCCGTGCGCGGAACCCTGTCCTCACCTGCGGATCTCGGCTGATTCCAGCTGATCGATCCCCGGCGGGCCAGACGACCCGCCGGCGCCGGGCAACTCACACCGACTCGAGGAGAAACACGATGGAAGCCTTCAAGGTCCACAAGGGGATCGGCGTTCCGCTGCGCCGATCCAATGTCGACACCGACCAGATCATCCCGGCCGTCTATCTGAAGCGCGTAACCCGAACGGGTTTCGAGGACGGCTTGTTCGCGGGCTGGCGAACGGATCCGAACTTCATTCTCAACGTCGAGCCCTACAACCGCGCCAGTGTGCTGGTGGCCGGTCCGGATTTCGGTACCGGTTCCTCACGCGAGCACGCCGTTTGGGCGCTCAAGGACTACGGCTTCCGGGTCGTGATCTCCTCGCGCTTCGCGGACATCTTCCGGGGCAACGCCGGTAAGGACGGTCTGCTGACCGCCCGGATGGCCCAGAGCGATGTGGAATTGCTCTGGAAACTCATCGAGGAACAGCCCGGTTTGGAATTGACGGTGGACCTCGAGACACGCACTGTCGCCGCCGGAACCGTTGTGTTGCCGTTCGATATTGACGACTACACCCGGTGGCGTCTGCTGGAAGGGCTGGACGACATCGGCCTCACGTTGCGCCGGTGCGACGACATCGACGCCTTCGAAAACGCAAGGCCGAGTTGGAAACCCGCCACCATTCCGGCTCGTATTTCGCAGACGTAATCATTGGGGGGCGTTAGCTGAACGCCCCCTAACGCGGTTGCTGGGCGTGTGCGGTGTCTCATCAAAATGGGTGTGGCAGATAGACTCTTGCCCAAAGAAGGTTTACCGTGGTACCTAGTCGGTCCGACGACGGGCCATTAGTCTGCGGAGGATTCAATGAACAAGGCGGAACTGATCGATGTTCTGACCGAGAAGTTGGGTACTGACAGGCGCACGGCAACCGCTGCGGTTGAGCAGATGGTCGACACCATCGTGCGCGCTGTGAACAAAGGTCAGAGCGTCACCATCACCGGGTTCGGCGTCTTCGAACAGCGCAAGCGCGCCGCTCGTGTCGCCCGTAACCCGCGCACCGGCGAAACCGTCAAGGTGAAGCCGACTTCGGTGCCCGCATTCCGTCCCGGCGCTCAGTTCAAGGCGATCATTGCGGGTAAGCAGAAGATCGCCTCGAGCGGCCCGGCCGTGAAACGCGGTGTGGCTGCTCCGGTGTCGGGCAAGCCGGGTGCGAAGAAGACCACGGCCAAGAAGACGGCCAAGAAGGCCGCCACCAAGGCGCCGGCCAAGACCACGGCGAAGAAGGCCGCCACCAAGGCCCCCGCCAAGAAGGCCGCCGTCAAGAAGGCAGTCGCGAAGAAGACGGTCGCCGCCAAGAAGGCGCCGGCCAAGACCACCGCCAAGAAGACCGCGGCCAAGAAGACCGTCGTCAAGGCCACCGCGGCGAAGAAGACCACGGCTGCCAAGAAGACGACCGCCGCCAAGAAGGCGCCGGCCAAGAAGGCCGCCGCCAAGCGCACCGCCCGTCGCTGACGGGTCGAACCGCCCGTCACTGACGGGTTTTCGGCGCAGTACGACATGTGAGACGGCCCGGCTCCGCCGGGCCGTTTCGCATGTGGACCCCAACAAATGCACTCGCGCCCCGGCCGTTCCCGGCCGGGGCGCGATTTGCTGTCCGGAAGTTCCCGTGCCCCTTACCAACCCGGCCAATCCCACCGTGGGGGCCGGGTCCGCCCCCGCGGACCCCGCGGCGTTTCGGTTCGGAAAAGGCTTGCGGCGCCAGCAAAATGCGCCTCTGACCGGCCGAACGTGAATTACCGCAATGGTTTGATGCTAATTCGGCACGACTGCGAAATGTCCTACTGCTGAATGTCCACCGGCGTCAGCGCCCGGTCGAGGTGGTCGGCGGCCACGAGTCGATCTTTGTGCACCGACAGCACCCAAACGCTGCCCTTGCGATTACGGGCCGCGGGCAGGGTGATCCCGTCCCGGTCGGCCCACCAGCCGAGCAGATCCGGAATCACCTTGCCCTGACTGCAGATCACCGGCACCGAATCGGCGGCGACGAGCTTGCGGGCCCGTTTCCGGGCCGCCTCGATCGCCGTCTCGTAGCCCGAATCGCTGAACAAAGGCTCCAGTTCGATGTCCGCGCCGAGCTTTTCCGCCAGCGGGGTAACGGTTTGGACACAGCGCAGCGGTGGGGCGGAGTGGATTTCGGTCGCGCCGAAGGCGAGCAGATTCGCCGCCAGCGCCTGAGCCTGTGCGCGACCGGCCTTTTCGAGCGGGCGCTCGTCGTCGGGGCCGGTGTAGCGCTCGCGCCGGCCCGCCTTGCCGTGCCGCACCAGCAGCAGCGTCTCGGTATCGGCCGGTAGACGCAGGAAATTGCGGATGATGTGGCGATCCATGGGGTAGGACAGCGCGTCCATCAGCCCCTCGATCCGATGCCACACCAGCACATCGACTTCGGAGTTGGACTCGAATGCCCCGGCCACCGCCTGGGCCGCCCAGTAGTCCACCCGCTTGAGTTTGCGGTGCCCGGGTATCGGATAGGTCACGTGGCCCAGATAGCGCCCCAGGCGGCAATGTACGCCCGTTTCCTCGGTCACCTCGCGCACGGCCGTGATGACGGGCGTCTCACCGGGATCCAGCTTGCCCTTGGGCAGCGACCAGTCGTCGTACTTGGGCCGGTGCACCATGGCGATCTCCAGCTCGCCGCCCGGACCGTGGCGCCACAGCACCGCGCCGGCCGCCGGGATGTTCGGCTTGACGCGGGGATCGGAGAATTGGGCCTGGTGCGCGGATTTACCCGCGCTCATCGGCGGTCCGGACGGCGCAGTCGCATGAGGTATTCCTGGTGATCGCGGATCTCTTCGCCGGGGACGTCGCCGCCGGGCTGTGCGTCCCAGCTGCCGTCCGGGCGCAGTACCCAGCAGCGGGTGTTGGGGTAGAGGGCGGAATCGAACATCTGTCCCAATCGCTCGGACAGGCGCGGATCCTTCACCTGCGCCAGCACTTCCACGCGCCGGTCCAGGTTGCGGTGCATCATGTCCGCGCTGCCGATCCAGTACTCGTTCTGCGCCTGGAAATGCAGCACCCGCGAATGTTCCAGGTACCGGCCGAGAATCGAGCGCACCTCGATGTTCTCGCTCATGCCGGGCACGCCCGGGCGCAGCCCGCAGATGCCGCGGACCACGATCTGTACCGGGACGCCCGCCTGCGAGGCGCGGTAGAGCGCGTCGATGATCTGCTCGTCGACGATGGCATTGGCCTTCAGCCGGATTCGCGCCTCCTTGCCCTCGGCGGCGAGTTCGACCTCGCGTTCGATGCGCTCGACGATGCCCTGGCGCACCCCGCTCGGGGCCACCAACAGGTTGCGGTAGCTGGCTTTTCGGGAGTACCCGGTCAGCGAGTTGAACAGGTCGGTCAGGTCGGCGCCGATCTCCGGTGCGGCAGTGAGCAATCCGACGTCCTCGTACAGGCGCGCGGTCTTGGGGTTGTAATTGCCGGTGCCGATGTGGCAGTAGCGGCGAATGGTGGCGCCCTCGCGGCGCACCACCAGGCAGGTCTTGCAATGGGTTTTGAGGCCGACGAGGCCGTAGACCACGTGCACCCCCGCCTGTTCCAGCTGGCGCGCCCACTTGATGTTGGCCTGCTCGTCGAAGCGGGCCTTGATCTCCACCAGCGCCACCACCTGCTTGCCCGCCTCGGCGGCGTCGATCAGGGCGTTGACGATGGGGGAGTCGCCCGAGGTGCGGTACAGGGTCTGCTTGATCGCCAGCACCTGCGGGTCGGCGGCGGCCTGTTCGATGAAGCGCTGCACGCTGGTGGAGAAGGAGTCGTACGGGTGGTGCACCAGCACGTCGCCCTCGCGCAGGGCGGCGAAAACGTTTCGGGGCGTTTCGCGTTCGCCGAACGCCGGCGGGGTGGCGGGGACGTAGGGAGCGTCCTTGAGCACGGGCCGGTCCACGCCGTACACCTGCCACAGGCAGGACAGGTCGAGCAGGCCCGGCACCTGGATGACGTCGCCGGGGTCGACGTCGAGTTCGCGCAACAGCAGATCGAGCATGTGCTCGGTCATGTCGTCGGAGACCTCCAGGCGCACCGGGGATCCGAAGCGGCGGCGGGCGAGTTCGCGTTCCAGGGCCTGCAGCAGGTCCTCGTCGCGATCCTCCTCGACCTCGAGGTCAGCGTTGCGGGTGATGCGGAACGAATGGTGTTCCACCACTTCCATTCCCGGGAACAGCTGATCGAGGTGAGCGGCGATCAACTCCTCCATGGGCAGGAAGGGCGCCAGGGGCGAGCTCGCGCCGGAGTCGCGGCCCGAGGGCGAGCGGCGCACCCGGACGAAGCGATCGACGTTGTCCGGCACCTTGACTCGGGCGAAGTGCTCGCCGCCGGTCACCGAATCCTTAACCGTCACGGCGAGATTGAGACTCAGGCCGCTGATGTACGGGAACGGGTGCGCGGGATCCACGGCCAGCGGGGTCAGCACCGGGAAGACCTGATCCTGGAAATGCTGGGACAGGCGCTGGCGCTCGCCCTCGTCGAGGTCGGCCCAGCGGATGATGGCGATGCCCTCGTCGGTCAGCGCGGGCAGCACCTGATCGAGGAAGACCCGCGCGTGCCGGGCCGCGATCTCCTGGGTGCGGGCGGCGATCATCTCCAGCTGTTCGGTGGGTGAGAGCCCGTCCGCGGACCGGACCGACAGGCCGGTCTCGGCACGGCGTTTGAGACCGGCCACGCGCACCATGTAGAACTCGTCCAGATTGGACGCGAAGATCGCCAGGAACTTCGCCCGCTCGAGCAGCGGCTGGGAGGTGTCCTCGGCCAGCGCCAGGACGCGGGCGTTGAAATCGAGCCAGCTGAGCTCCCGATTCACGTATCGATCGGCGGGCAGCCGGGCGGGGGTGGGCGGTGGGGTGGCCGCGGGCGGCGCCGCGGGTAGTAGCGGCGGTTGCTTGACGGTATCCGTATCGCTCACTCTCACGATCATTCCTTATGTCGCGGGTGGGGGCCTGATCTGACACTGCCCATTGCAGCGCAGATCACGCCCGGTCAGCACAGTGAAGAACGGGCCCGGTGTACTTGTTCCGCTCCTCGACACGCGTGAGACACGCCGATTTCACGCAGTAGCGCGGTGGTGGCCGCGCCGACACCGAGCGCGGCCGCCCGGTCGAGATCGGCGGTGGTGTCCACGTCCTGTCGTAAACCCGGCCACTCCCCGAGGAGTTCCACCGCACCGGCGGATATATGCCTGCGCGCGGAATCGGGCCCGAAGAGCGGATCGAGCTCGTTGCGGCGGCCGCGCACCAGCAGGGCGACGGTGCCGCTGCCTTCGTGATCGGTCACCACCGTGCGGGGCCGGGTGGCCACGCGAAGCACCCCGGACAGTTCATCCGGGCGGAGCGCGGGCAGATCCGCTTGCAGGGCAAGCAGATCTACCGGGCCGTGCCGGCGGCGGACGGCGGCGGCCCCGGCCGCCAGCGCCGCGTTCAGTCCGCCCGTGCCGCGGGCGGGTTCGGGTTGGACGTGCGCGCCCAGTTCGCGCACCAGTTCGGTGACCACCGGATCCGGCGTCACCACCGTCACCGAGGCGATCCCCGGCGTGACCACCGCGGCGGTCACCGTGTCGGTCAGCATGGCCAGCACCAGCCGCGGCCGATCCTGCGGGCGCAATCCATCGGCGAGCCGGCTCTTGGCGAGCCCGAGACTCTTCACGGCGATAACCGTGTGCACGGACGGGCGCATGTCCGAATCCTCCCACTCGAATCCGAAGGCCGCGCGCGCGGCCATCCGGGTGCAGCGAGATCGGGCGGCCGGGGTATTCCGCGGGCGCCCCGGATGCCGGTCTGCTACGGCTGCGCACGACCTTCAGTGTGCGTGCCCGAGCCGGTGTGTCGCGACGGGTCACGGGGGTTTGCATGCTCAGCCGGTGTGCCGTGGCGCGCTCGGCGTGGTGGGTTGCGGCGCCGCATATATTGGGCTGATGGCGAGGGCAGCAGTACTGGGAGCGGGTTCTTGGGGGACCGCGTTCGCGAAGGTGTTGGCAGAGGCGGGGACCGAGGTCACCATGTGGGCCCGGCGGCCGGAGGTGGCCAAGGTGCTGGCCGACGAACACCGCAACCCCTGGTATCTCCCCGAGGTCGAACTGCCGCCCATCGCGGCCACCCACGATCACCGCGTCGCGCTGGCGGGGGCCGACATCGTGGTGCTGGCGGTGCCGTCGCAGACGCTGCGGATCAATCTCGCCGAATGGCGCGACGACATTCCGGCCGAGGCCACCCTGCTGAGCCTGGCCAAGGGCATCGAGACCGGCACGCTGCTGCGCATGAGTCAGGTGATCGCCGAGGTGAGCGGCGCGGATCCGAGCCGGGTCGCGGTGCTCTCGGGCCCCAACCTCGCGCATGAGGTCGCCGCGCGCCAGCCGACCGCGACCGTGGTCGCCTGCACCGACACCGCCCGCGCGGAGGCGGTGCAGCACGCCAGCGCCACCGGTTACTTCCGGCCGTACACCAACAGCGACGTCGTCGGCTGCGAGATCGGCGGTGCGTGCAAGAACGTCATCGCCCTGGCCTGCGGCATCGCGTCGGGAATGGGATTGGGCGACAACTCCATTGCCAGTCTCATCACCCGCGGGCTGGCCGAGATCATCCGCCTCGGCGTGGCCGTGGGGGCCGAACCGGTCACCCTGGCGGGCCTGGCCGGGGTCGGCGATCTCGTCGCGACCTGCACTTCGCCGCTGTCGCGCAACCGGTCCTTCGGGTTCGCGCTGGGCCGGGGCGGCAGCATGGAGACCGCGCAGCGCGCCACCAATGGCCAGGTGGCCGAAGGTGTGAAGTCCTGCACATCGGTACGGGCACTGGCCGCCGCGCACGGGGTCGAGATGCCGCTGACCAATGCCATGCATCAGGTCTGTCACGAGGGTCTGCCCACCTCCGAGGCCGTCGGGCAGTTGCTCGGGCGCCGTTTGAAATCGGAATGAAGCAGGTCCGAGTCGAGCCGACCGCGTAACACGATCGCCACCGCCGACCCGCTAGGGTTCCGGGCATGACCAACAGGATCCGGGTGGCGGTGGTTTTCGGCGGCCGCAGCAATGAGCACGGCGTCTCGTGCGTGTCGGCTCGCACTGTGCTGAGCAGCCTCGATCCGCAACGGTACGAGGCGGTTCCGATCGGCATCACCCGCGACGGCACCTGGGTGCTCAGTGCCGCGGACTCCGCGGTGCTGACCGCGGACGCCGGTCGGGAACTGCCCTCGGTCGGCGTCGAGGGCACCACCCTGACCCTGGCCGCGGATCCCAGCCGCTCCGGCAGCCTGGTGCCGCTGGACGGCGCGGACGCGGTGCTGGACAGCGTGGACGTGGTATTCCCGGTGCTGCACGGCGCTTTCGGTGAGGACGGCACGCTCCAGGGCCTGCTCGAGCTGGCGGGTCTGCCGTACGTGGGGCCGGGCGTGCTGGCCAGCGCGGCCGGCATGGACAAGGAGTTCACCAAGAAACTCCTTGCCGCCGAGGGGCTTCCGATCGGCACCCAGGTGGTGCTGCGCCCGGGCGTGCCGACGGTGAGCGAGGCCGACCGGGCCCGGCTGGGCCTGCCGGTGTTCGTCAAGCCCGCGCGCGGCGGATCCTCCATCGGCATCACCAAGGTCGACAGTTGGGACCGCCTCGACGAGGCCATCTCCGCCGCGCGCCTGCACGATCCGAAGGTGATCGTGGAGGCCGGGATCGTCGGCCGCGAAGTCGAGTGCGGCGTACTGGAATTCCCGGACGGCCGGGTGGAAGCCAGTGTGGTGGCGGAGATCCGCATGCCCGAGGAAACCCCGGAGGGCCCCGAGTTCTACGACTTCGACACCAAGTACCTCGACGACGTGTGCGAGTTCGACGTGCCGGCCAAGCTGGACGATGATGTGGCACAGCAGATCCGCGAGACCGCGGTGGCCGCGTTCAAGGCACTGGACTGCCAGGGGCTGGCTCGGGTCGACTTCTTCGTGACCGCGGACGGGCCGGTCATCAACGAGATCAACACGATGCCCGGGTTCACGGCCATCTCCATGTACCCGAAGATGTGGGAGGCCACCGGGCTGGACCGGCAGACGCTGGTGAGCACGCTGGTCGAGACCGCGCTGGCGCGGGGCACCGGCCTGCGCTGATTGCCGGGGCGCCGGGCCGCGCCGATTTCCGGGCTACCCGGGGTCGGGACCGATGGCCCGTGAGACCGGGGCGTGCCGATGCGCCGCGCCGAATTCTCGCAAGGCGCCGAATTCTCGCAACGGGACGGGCCACCCTGCGAGGGTGGCCCGAGTCGTGTCCGGAGTTCCCGCCATCGAAGGGATGGCGGGCCGGGCGGTGCTGGGTACCCTCGAGGGGGTGATCATGGCGATGACGATCCCGGGCCTGGCCATCCTGATAATCGCGGTGGCGTTCGCCGAAGTGGCCTACCGCAGGGTGACCGGCCGCACCGGGCTGCCGTGGATGCGTGGCGACGCCGACGAGCAGCGCAGCGCCGCCGCCATCGGGTTCGAGCAGTTCGACGCCATCTTCAGCAATGGCAAGCGCGCCGAGTTCGAACAGCGCCAGTCCGTGCTCATGCACCGGGAGAACCCGGGCGACGGCACCGACGGCTTCACGATCGACCTGACCTCCGGCGTCGCCAAGCTCCGCGGTCCCGCGGTCTGATCCCGGGCGTCGCTGCCCGTCCTACCGTCGCGAGCGCAGAGCCGCGCGGGTGGAGAGGTGTCGCTTCGCGCGCGTGCGCCGAGCGATCCGCACACCCTCGCGGGCCGATCCGGGGCGCGCGATCTCCGACCGGCTCAGTTGGGGAGGGGGTTCGGGTCCAACGGCTGCTGGGGGATCGTCTTCGTGATCGCGTCCGAAACCTCTTGCAGGGGAGTCGGTCCCGCCGTGTTCGGCATCGTCAGGGCGATGTAGGTGCCGCGGTCGACGGCGAACCAGGTGCCGGAGGTCGCGCCGCTGGTCTCGTCGCGGACCTCGAACCAGTTCACGCCGTTCACCACCTGTAGCGGGGAGGCGCGGTTGAACTCCAGGGGGCGGTCCAGGCCGCAGCGCAGGACCAGGGGCTCGCCGCCGTCGGGGAGCTGCCACGCCTTGGTGGCCTGCGGTGCGGGCTCGACCAGTTCGGCGGTCGTGTAGTCGCCGATGGTCTGCGGCAGTTCGGGGAGCAGCGCCGTGCACTGCGGGCCCGGCGCGCCCGGCGCGGGGACCGAGCCGAGGGCCAGGGGCTCGCGGGCCGGATTGCGGTTGGCGATGACGCCTGCGACGAGGACGCCCACCACGAGCGCTACCGGCAGCGCGACGGCCGTCGCGATCAGCGCGGGGGAGCGGCGGGTTTCGTAGTCGGCCTCGTTGTCGGCTTCGGCTTCGGTGGTATCGCCGGGATCGGCCGGGGCCGCGCTCTTTCCGGAGGTGCGTTTGCCCAATTCGGGCTTGGATACGGCCGAATCGCCCGCGTCGGTCTCGGACTTCGCCGGGGTGGCCGGAACAGGGGTGGCCGGATCGGCGGCGGCGTCCGGCGTGGTGCCGTCGGCTTCCGTGCCGCTGGTGTCGTTGCTCATCCGGTCGTCGGTCCCCGATCGTGCCGTGCCGGGCACAGCGCGTCCCGGCTGGTGGTCGTCGATTGCGTGTCCGAGGGTACCGTCGATGCGTCCGCCGCCCGCAGCCACTCACCCGCGAGGAGACCCCCATCACCACCAGCAGCAATTCGCCCGCGGGCGCCGGCGACGCGCGGCCGTCCGCTCCGGGCGCGGAGACCTCGGCGACCGGCCGTGATCCGCGCACGGTGCGCGACGCCGGGGAGTTCGCGCTGATCGAGGCGATCAACGCCGGGCGCGTGCAGGCCCCGGGTGTGCTGCTCGGTCCGGGGGACGACGCGGCGGTGCTGGCCGCGCCCGCCGGGCGCTACGTGGTGACCACCGACATGCTGGTGCAGGACCGGCACTTCCGGCTGGACTGGTCCGGGCCGCGGGACATCGGGCGCAAGGCCATCGCGCAGAACGCGGCCGACGTGGTGGCCATGGGCGCGGCCCCGAGCGCGTTCGTGGTGTCGCTGGGCTGTCCGTCGGACACCCCGGTCGACTTCATCACCGAACTGGCCGACGGCATGTGGGCCGAGGCCGCGCGCGCGGGCGCCTCCATCGCGGGTGGCGATTTCGTGCGCAGCCCGCTGCTGGTGATCTCGGTGACCGCGTTCGGGGATCCCGTTGCGCGGGAACCGATTCTGCGTTCGGGCGCGCGGCCGGGGAATGTGGTCGCCGTGGCCGGGCTGCTCGGCTGGTCCGGTGCGGGACTGGCGGTGCTGTCGGCCGGAGGGCACCCCGAATCGGTGGATCCGGCCGCAGCCGACGCCGGTCTGCTCGCCGATGCCGTTGCCGTGCACAGGGTTCCGCAGCCGCCGTACGACGCCGTGCTCGGACTGCCGGGCGATGCGGGCATCACCGCCATGACCGATGTGTCGGACGGACTGCTCGCCGATCTCGGCCACATCGCCCAATCCTCGGGCGTCGCCATCGATCTCGACTCCGCGTCGCTGGGCGATCCGGCGCTCGACATCATCGCGAAAACGCTCGGCGGGGACGCGCTGGAGTGGATTCTCGCTGGTGGGGAGGACCACGCGTTCGCCGCGACGTTCGCCGATGCCGCCGCGGTGCCGCCCGGCTGGCTGGTCGTCGGGCGGGTGCTCGCCGGGGCGGGCGTGACGGTGGACGGCGCGGTGCGAACCGGACCCACCGGTTGGGAATCCTTCACATAGCCGGGTGCCATTCCGCCGGGATTCCGGGCACGATATGTTCTCCCGACATGGGCAACAAACCACTTTCGGAAGTCGTGGATTCGGGTTGGGCGGAGGCCCTCGAACCGGTGGCCGACAACATCGCCGCGATGGGCGAATTCCTTCGCACCGAAAACGCCGAGGGGCGTGGCTATCTCCCCAAGGGGGACGATGTGCTGCGCGCGTTCCAGCGGCCTTTCGACAAGGTGCGGGTGCTCATCGTCGGCCAGGATCCCTATCCGACCCCGGGCCATGCCATGGGCCTGAGTTTCTCTGTGGCGCCGGATGTTTCGCCGGTGCCGCGGAGTTTGAGCAATATTTTCTCCGAGTACACCAAGGATCTCGATCTCCCCACCCCGTCCAACGGCGATCTGTCGCCGTGGTCGGATCAGGGCGTCCTCATGCTGAACCGAGTGCTCACCGTGCAGCCGGGCCAGGCGGCCTCGCATCGCGGTAAGGGCTGGGAGAAGGTGACCGAGCAGGCGATTCGTGCGCTCGTCGCCCGCGATCAGCCGCTGGTGGCGATTCTGTGGGGCCGGGACGCCTCCACCCTCAAGCCGATGCTGGGCGGCACCCCGTATCTCGAATCCGCCCATCCCTCACCGTTGTCCGCTTCGCGCGGATTCTTCGGATCTCGTCCCTTCTCCCGCGCCAACGAATTGCTCGGTACATTGGGTGCCGCGCCGGTGGACTGGCGACTGCCGTAACGGCATTCGCCGGGTCCATTGATTCGGCGGGGATTCGATAGCAATAGGAGCTTGCGTATGCAGAACAAGACCGCCCGTGGTGTTTTCGTCACGCTCGTCGCGGGTGCGGCCCTCGCCGTCCCGGCGGCGGCCAATGCCGCGCCGCTGACCCTGGAGCCCGCGGCTCCGGCGGCCACGACCACCACCAACACCACGCCGGTGGCCAGCCTGTTCGACACCAACAGCGCGACGACCGCCTCCTCGGGCGTGACCTCGCGGGTGGCGTGCATCTTCCAGTCGCTGAGCCAGCAGCTGGACTGCTTCACGGGTCACAACTAGAGCCTCATCGGCTCGCGCGGCGCACCATGCGTACTTCGATTGCGGGAGTGAAGGCTTCGACCCGGCGTTCGCCGTCGAGCCGGAAACCGCAGGTGCGGTAGAAGGCCAGGGCGCGCGGATTCTCCTCGAACACCCAGAGGTAGGTATCGGCGTCCTCGGCCAGCACCGCGCGCATCAGATCGTGGGACACACCGGTCCCGTACCACCGGGCACGCACGTACATGGCGCTCAGTTCGTGTGCGGCGACCGGTGACTCGTCTCTAGCGGGGCCGGTGCTCGCGAAACCGATGACGGTATCCCCGTGCACGGGATCGGTGTGCACCGCGACCATGATCCGGAGGATGCCCGCGGCGCGGGTTCGCTCCCATCGCGCCGCCCCGCGCCGCACGTCGAAGGCGGCCAGCACGTGCGCGGGCACGAGTTCCCGGTACGCCTCGCGCCAGCACGCGATATGGCATTCGGCCAGGCTGTCGACGTGCTCGGGGCCGAGCGGTACAACGCGCCATTCGTTCATCGGGCGGCTTTCATCGGGCCGGGAGCGATCGTCGCGGGTGGCGCGGGCGCTCGATGCCGGGGACAACAAAAACCCCGATCATCCGAAGGCTCGAATGATCGGGGTTCTCGAAAGCTGGAAATCAGCCGCGGACGACCTTGCCCGCCTTGAGGCAGGAGGTGCACACGTTCATGCGCTTGGTGTTGCCGGGGGCAGCCAGGGCGCGCACGGTCTGAATGTTCGGGTTCCAGCGACGGTTGGTGCGCCGGTGCGAGTGCGAAACCGACTTACCGAAGCCGGGGCCCTTGGCGCAAACGTCGCAGACGGCAGCCATAGTCGCGAGCTCCTTCATGTCATGTGAGGACCCACTGCGATAGCGTGTCCGGAATCTAATGTCTTGGTACGTGCCTGCCAGCGATCCGCTGGCGAACGCGTTTCTGAGACCTGAGAGGTTCAGTGCCCGCGTCGGGCAACCGCACAAGACTAACGTCCCCTCGCCCGGCGTGTCCAATTGCCCCCCGCGTGCGCCCGTGGGAACACAGACGAACGGCAGGTGAGCGCCGGGTGTCGGCATCGCGGACTAGGCTGGCTGCCGGGGTGGACATGGACACGACGTGTGGTGGAAGGACGGTGCCGGTGCCCGGGGTAGGGGACGCGCTCGACGGATCTGCGCTGCTGCTGTGGGGCCGGCGCTGCCTGGACAGTCTGGAACGCCATCGCGACGAGATCAACGCCCTGAATGTGTTCCCGGTCCCGGATTCCGATACCGGCACCAATCTGTTCAGCACGATGCGCGCAGCGGTGCGCGCGGCGAACGAACTCGCCCCGCCCGAACTCGCGCGGAGCGTGATCGCGGGTGAGCGCGCGGACGGCCCCGGCGCGGCCACCATGCCCGGCACTGCCGACCGGCTCGGCATCGGTGACATCGCGGATGTCCGGGCGACCGGCGGGCACACCGCGCCGGCGGCGTGGGAGGTGGCCGGTGCGATGGCTCGCGCGGCGACCATCGGAGCGCGCGGGAACTCCGGGATCATCCTGTCGCAGGTGCTGCGCGGGGTGGCCGACGCGGTGCGCGAGGGTCCGCTCACCGCGATGAGTCTGCGGGTCGCGCTGCGCCGGGGCGCGTTCCTGGTGCGGGAGGCGCTGAGCTCGCCGGTCGAGGGCACGATGCTCACCGTGCTCGATCGGGCGGCCGAATGTGCGCAGCAGTGCCCGCAGCCGAGTCTGGCGGCGGTGGCGCTGGCTGCGGCGGACGGTGCGGCCGAGGCGCTGGGCGAGACGCCGGCGCAATTGGGTGTGCTGCGCCAGGCCGGGGTGGTCGATGCCGGAGCGCGCGGGCTGCTGGTGCTGCTGGACGAACTCGTCGCCGTGAGCGGCGGGCAGGCCACGGCTCGCCCGCGGTACGTACGCGACACGGCCGGGGCCGCCGCGGTGGAATCGTCGCCGGGCGGTGACGCGGGCATCGCCGGAAGCGTCGCGGCCGGAGCTGCCCCGGGGTGGGCCGGCTCGCTCGGCCTCGCTCCCCAGTACGAAGTCATGTATCTGCTGCGCGATTCCGACGCCGAACGCATCCGGGTATTGCGGGACCGGCTCGGGGAACTGGGCGATTCGGTCGTCGTGGTGGGCGGCGGCGACGATATGTGGTCCGCGCACGTGCACTGCGCCGACGCGGGCGCGGCCGTGGAGGCGGGCCTGGAAGCCGGGCGGCTCAGTGGGATCCGTGTCGAGACGCTCGAGACCTCCGCGCACGCGCGGACCGGTCCGGTGGATCGCGCGATTCTGGTGGTGGCCTCCGGCGCGGGCACGGTGCGCCTGTTCGAGCAGGCGGGCGCGGAGGTGCTCGAGGGCGAGGTGACCGTGGCCGCGCTGCTCGCCGCGATCCGCAAACTGCCGCATCGGGAGGTGCTGGTGCTGCCCAACGGCGCGCTGCCCGCGCCCGAACTGGTGGCGGTGAGCGTGGCCGCGCGAGACGGGGTGCGCGAGGTGCTCATGCTGCCCAGCGGTTCCATGGTGCAGGGCCTGGCGGCGCTGTCCATGCACGACAGCGGCCGCAAGGCGGTCGACGACGCGTTCGCCATGTCCGAGGCAGCGGCCGGAACCCGTTGGGGTGCTGTGCGAATCGCGCCGCAGCGCGCACTCACCATGGTCGGCACCTGCGAGGCGGGCGACGGCCTCGGGCTGGTCGGCCACGACGTGGTGGTGATCGATCGCGACGTGCGCGCCACCGGTCGCATCCTGCTGGACCGAATGCTCGGTCTCGGTGGGGAATTGGTCACCATGCTCATGGGAGCCGATGCGCCGCAAGGACTTTCCGAAGAATTGACCGAGCACATCGCCGGGTCCTTCCCGGGCGTCGAGGTGGTGGTCTATCCCGGCGGGCAAGCCCGGGATCTGGTGCAGATCGGGGTGGAATAGATGGCGACACTGGGTGATCGGCTCGACCACGTGCTCGGGGTCAAGGCCGCCGAACCGCTGCTCGAATCCTTCGACATGCACACCGTCGAGGATCTGCTGCGGCACTACCCGCTGCGCTACGCCACCCAGGGTCAGCCCCTCACCGAGGAGGCCCCCGAGGAGGGGCAGCACATCACCGTCATGGGCCGGGTGACCAAAACCGAACTGCGCCCGATGAAGAACCGGCGCGGCAGCCTGCTCAAGGTGAACCTGGACACCGGTTCGGCCCGCCCGATCGAGGTGACCTTCTTCAACGGCGACAAGGTGCGCTACCTGGTGAAGGAGGGGGTGCGCGCCATGATGTCGGGCACCGTGCACTGGTGGCGTCCCGATCGCTGGAACCTCTCGCACCCGGACTACCTGATCCTGCCCGACAAGGGCGACGGCTCCCTGGAGAGTCTGACCAGCGTGCGCGGCGGCGGCGCGCTGCGCGGACTCGCGCAGAGCGCGAAGGGCGCGGGCGGGGTGGACGTCTCGTTCTTCGAGCGCGAGTTCATCCCGGTGTACCCGGCCACCGCCAAGGTGCAGAGCTGGGATCTGCTGCGCTGCGTGCGGCAGGTGCTCGATCAGCTCGATCCCATCGAGGATCCGCTGCCGCAGGAGCTGCGCGACGAACACGGGCTGCTCGGGGTGTCCGAGGCGCTGCGGCTCATTCATCTGCCCGAGAGCAAGACCGATATCGAACAGGCCCGGGGGCGACTGCGCTTCGACGAGGCCCTGGCCCTGCAACTGGTGCTGGCTGAACGGCGGCACCGGACCGAGGGGCGCGCCGCCAAACCCAGCCCGCCGCGCACCGACGGCATCGCCGCCGCGTTCGACAAGCGCCTGCCCTTCGAACTGACCGAGGGACAGCGCACGGTCATCGAGGAGATCTCCGCGGATCTGTCCCGCACCCACCCCATGCACCGGCTGCTGCAGGGCGAGGTCGGCTCGGGCAAGACGATCGTCGCGCTGGAGGCGATGCTGCAGGTGGTGGACAACGGTCAGCAGTGCGCGCTGCTCGCGCCGACCGAAGTCCTTGCCGCACAGCACTATCGCTCGCTGAAGAACATGCTCGGTGATCTCGGCAACGCCGGGGAACTCGGCGCCGAGGACAACGCCACCAAGCTGGTGCTGGTCACCGGTTCCATGTCCGTCGCGCAGAAGCGCGCGGCGCTGCTGGACGCGGTCACCGGCGACGCGGGCATCCTCATCGGCACGCACGCGCTCATCCAGGAGTCGGTGGAGTTCTTCGATCTGGGCATGGTGGTGGTCGACGAACAGCACCGCTTCGGCGTCGAACAGCGGGACGCGTTGCGCGCCAAGGCCAAGAACGGCATCAGCCCGCACCTGCTGGTGATGACCGCGACCCCGATCCCGCGCACCATCGCCATGACCACCCTCGGCGACCTGGAGACCTCCACCCTCACCCAGCTGCCGCGCGGGCGCTCACCCATCACCTCGAAGGTGGTGCCCGCCAAGATGAAACCGGCCTGGGTGGACCGGGCGTGGGAGCGGATCCACGAGGAAGTGGGCGCCGGCCGGCAGGCATACGTGGTGTGCTCGCGCATCGGCGACGAAGAGGAGAAGGACGCCACGGGCGGAAAGACCAAGGCGCGCAAGGCCAAGGACGAACCGGAGAAGGAGGGGCCGACAACGCATTCGGCCGTGGACATCTACGAGATGCTGCGGACCGGGGCGCTGGCGGATCTGCGGGTCGGGCTGCTGCACGGCCGGCTGCCCACCGACGAGAAGGACCGGGTCATGCGGGCCTTCAACGACGCCGAGATCGACGTGCTGGTGTGCACCACGGTCGTCGAGGTCGGCGTGGACGTGCCCAACGCCACGGTGATGGCGATTCTGGATGCCGACCGGTTCGGCGTCAGCCAGCTGCATCAGCTGCGCGGGCGCGTGGGCCGGGGCAAACACGCGGGACTGTGCCTGCTCATCACCGAGACCAATCCGGTCGGCACCGCCATGGCGCGCCTGGAGGCGGTAGCCGCCACCACCGACGGTTTCGAACTGGCGGTCCTGGATCTGCGCCAGCGCCGCGAGGGCGACGTGCTCGGTTCGGCGCAGTCCGGCACCGCCCGCAGCCTGCGCCTGCTCTCGCTGCTGGACGACCTCGAAGTCATCACCGCCGCACAGCAGTTGGCGCGCGAGGTGGTGGCGTCCGATCCGGGACTGACCGAGCATCAGGGGCTGGCGAGAATGATGCGCGCCGCGGTCGACGGTGAGCGGCTGGAGTACCTGGCCAAGTCCTGAACGCCCGGTGAGCGTTCGGCGCACTCGGCCGGGTTCGCGCTCGCGTGCGTGTCCCCCGCGGCCGCGATCGGGCGTTTGCGAGCGGTGGGCGGCCGCGAGCCGGCGCGCGGCGCCGATCGCACGACCGCTGTCGAATCGTTCGGTCGCGATGTGATCTCTTGTGCCCGAGTGTGTTCCACGGGACGGCGGATGCCCGCCGCCGATGCGGCAACGTGCGGTGGTCAGCGCGGTATTCGCGGGTACGGGAGATCGGTGCTGGTGTTCTCGGTGATCGCCAGCGGGCGGCCGATCTGCGGGAAGGCGCGCTGGGTGCACTGGGCGCGCTCGCAGACCTTGCAGCCCGCGCCGATGGGGGTGGCGGCGGCCGGGTCCTCCAGCGGCAGGCCCGTCGAATAGGACAGCCGGTCGGCGTATTCGATGTCACAGCCCAGGCCGATGACGAAATCTTTTCCGGCGGAACCGAATCCGGTCGGGGTGGGAGTGGTGGTCCGCGCTATCCAGAGATAGCGGCGGCCGTCCGGCATGACCGCGATCTGGGTGAGCATGCGGCCCGGATGGGCGAAGGCGTCGTGCACCACCCAGAGCGGGCAGCTGCCCCCGACGCGGGAGAAGTGAAAGGCGGTGGCGGACTGGCGTTTGGAGATGTTGCCCGCGCGATCCGCGCGGATCAGGAAGAACGGCACCCCGCGCTGGCCCTGGCGCTGCAGCGTGCTCAGGCGGTGGCACACGGTTTCGAAGCCGACTTCGAAACGTAGGCTCAGCAGGTCGATGTCGTACCGTAATTCCTCGGCCGAGCGCAGGAACTTGCTGTAGGGCAGCACCAGCGCGCCGGCGAAGTAGTTGGCCAGGCCCACCCGGGCCAGGGTGCGCGATTCGCCGGTGAGGGTGGGGGTTTCGTCGAGCACCTCGTCCAGCAGATTGCCGTGCAGCAGGAACGCCAGGGTGGTGGCGATCTGGAAGGCGCGCTGTCCGGGCCGGAGTCTTCGAGCCAGGGTCAGGGTCCGGGTTTCCGGATCGTAGTGGCGTTTGGGCACATTCGGGTCCGCGCCGTCGCCGCGCACCAGCACGGTGACGCCCGCGCGTTCCTCGGCCACCCGGGCGAGCTGGCGGTCCAGCGAGCCGATGGTGAGTCCGCAGTCCTCGAACAGGCGCTCGGCGGCCAGGTCGAGCTGGGCTATGTGGTTGTGATGGTCGTAGAAGAAGTCGCGCACGTCCTCGTACGGCATCGGCACGCCCGGCGCGCCGGCCGGGGTGGCGACCTTGGCGGAGAGGAGGTCGAGTTGATCGGTGGCCGCGCGTAGTCGGCGATGCATGGCCACAACGATTTTCGCGACCTCGGGCATGCGGGTGGCGAGATCCTCCACCTCGGCCACGGGGGCCGCGTTGCCGCCCGCGGCCTCGACCAGGATCTCGTGTAGATCCGAGACGAGGCGAGCGTCGGAGTCGGCGGCGAAGAACTGAACATCCAGATCGAACGTCGAGTTCAGCTTCAGGAGCACCGGAATGGTGAGGGGCCGCTGGTCACGCTCGAGCTGGTTGAGGTAGCTGGGGGACAGATCCAGGGATTTGGCCAAGGCCGCCTGGGTCATCCGCCGTTCCTCGCGCAACCGCCGTAGTCGAGCACCCGCATACATCTTGCGCACAGTGCAGGATCGTACCGATCCTGCTTCGCAAACATCGCAGTATTGGCCGGACTGCCTATTACTTCTTATTCCTGCGAGCGGTTTCCCGTCCCCAGCGCGGCTGCGTAGCATGCGAATTCGGTGTTTGGGCACCATGCTCACTGGGCACTCATCGTACGCGGGGCGTACGTTCGCCGTGGCCGAACCGGGCGTCGAAAACCGACCGGCATCACCCCAGCAGCGGAGTGACCTGAAGTTCGCCGACGACTAGGAGACCCGCGTGCCCGCTGGCAAGACGGCCGACAGCTCCCCACCCACCCAGCGCGTGATCTCGATCGTGGAACTGCTCGCCGCCCGGCACGGGCCGCTGACCTCCGCCGAGATCGCGGACCGGCTGGAGCTGAATCGTTCCACGGCCGGGGCGATTCTGGCCGCGCTGGTCGAACGCGGCTGGGCGCGGCGGCGGCCCGACCTCGGGTACGAGCTGGGCCCGGCGCTGGCCGCGCTCGGGTTGCGCGCGGCCGATTCGCGCCGGGATCGCGCGTGGCTGAACGCCGAACTGGAACGGCTGGCCGAGCGCATCGACTGCGGCGCGGCGCTGACGGCCCTCGACGGCGAGTACCTGGAATTCCTGGCGGTCACCCGGGACCGGGTGACGGTCGGCATCGAATCCGGGGCCCGGATTCCGCTGCTGGCCCCCGCGGGCGCGGGCATCATCGCGCACGCCAGTGGTGTGCGACAGCGGGATTGGCTCGGCACCCGCGGGCCCGAACGCCGCGAGGAGTTCCTGGCCGTGCTGGACACGGTGCGCGAGAGCGGGCACTGCGCCTGGCGGCTGGAGGCGGACAGCATGCCCGCGGTCCGGGTCCTCACCGAGGTGGTCGACCACCTCGCCGAAATCCCCACCAGCAGTGAACTGCGCGGCCGTGTCCTGGCACAGCTGGCCACCATCATCGGCAGCGCCTACGACCAGCCCACCCTCGACCGCGACATCCCCCTGCCGGTGAGCTACATCAGCGCCCCGGTCTTCGACGCCGCCGGCCGCGCCGTCATGGAGCTCCAGATCGGGCCGCTGCGCGTGGCGGTGACCCGCGCCGAGCGCCGTCGCTATCTCACCGAACTCGCGGACACGGCGGGCCGGATCGGCGCGGGTCTCGAACACCATCGACTGCCCCGCGGCTGATTCGCGGCGATCATTCCCCGGGGAGAACCACGGCCTGGGCGGCGATCACGCGGGCGCCGTCGAAGGTGATCGCGGGCGATCCGTGCAGGTGATAGCCCTCGGCGAGGAGAGCGCTGACGCGCTCGCAGAAGGTCGCGTCGTCGGGGCCGGTGACGAGTCGGTAGCGCAGGGGCTCGGTCATGGCCCGAGCCTAGGCGGCGGCCGGGGCCGGCGACCCGGGGAGCGGATGCGGGTCCACCGGGAGCAGATGCGCCAGTAGCAGTTTGATCAGCAGGACCGGGGCGAACCAGGCCAGCGCCTGCGGGACCGTGAGCAGGGCGGTCACGCAGACCAGAGCGAAGGTCGTGACGGCGAATGCGCTGGGGCGGCGCAGGTTCGGGGGCGAGGAGGTGATCAGGAGGGCGCAGCACAGGGCCGTGGCGTAGATGGCGGCCGCGGTGGCCCAGGTGAAGCCGGGGGTGGCCCAGGCCAGCAGGAAGGGCTGGACGTGGATGGCCACGAAGCCCAGGTGGTGGCGCGTGGTGCGGGAGTCGCGGTGGAAGTGGTGTTTTGCGGAGGTGGTGGCGTTCACGACCGCGCCGCCGAACATGTCGAAGGCGACGAAGGTGATCACCGCGATGGTGAGCGCCGTGTACCCGGCGTGCACCGCGAGCGCGAAAGCCGCTGCCGCGCCGAGGAATGCGGTTCCCAGGGCGAGGCCGGTCTCACCCCGGGTGGCGCCGGGGGCGATGAGGTGGTCGGTGATGGTCATCCGCGTATTCCTTCCACGCAGAGCTGGACCAGCGGGGTGGCCAGATCGTTCAGGTCGAGTTCGGGGTCGAGCAGGGTCTGAATGAGGCAGCCCTCGATCGCGCCGACGATCACGGCCGCGTGCGCCGAATCGATCCCGGCGCGCAGGGAGCCTTCCGCCCGTGCGCGCGTGAGCAATTCGGCGATCACCGCGCGGTAGTCGCGGTACACGGCCGTCATGTCCAGGGGCGGGTTGGCGGCCCACACGTCCAGCAGCACCCGGGCGTGATCCGGGTGGGCGGCCAGCAGCTCGACGGTGCCGCGCACCAGGCGCTCCAGCTGATCCAGCGCGCCGCCGTCGCCCAGATCCGCGAGGGTCTCCGCGGAACGGGCGGCGTAACTGTCGAATACGCCGGTCAGGAGTTCGTCTCGACTGCCGAAATACAGGTACACGCTGCCCTTGGCGATACCGGCCGCGGCCGCCACGTCCTCGATACGCGAAGCGGCGAAACCCTTGCGGGCGAACACCTTCGCTGCGGCATCGAGGATCTGTTCCCGTCGTGCGGCCTTGTCGACGATCTTCGGCATGCTCCGATTATGAATGACCGGTCAGTCATAAACAACCCCTCGTGCCGGGTTCGCGTGGCGCGTTCGGATGCAAGCTGCCCGTGCGGCGCCGGCTGTCGAGCCGTGAAACATACTGCGGCACAGATGAATATCGAAACGCGAAAGGCCCGCAGTCGAGACTGCGGGCCTTTCCCGTTCACTCGGCGGCCGAGCGGCCGCGCCTGCCGGACGGGTCCCGTGCGACCCGCCCGATCGGCAGTGCGGCGGCTGGTCCGCCGGCGATCACCGGACCGGCTCCGGCCCGCGCGTACCGGCCGGGACCAGCGCACGGGTCCCGTGCGACCCACCCGATCGGCCTTCCGGCGGGCGGTCCGCCGGCGATCACCGAACCGGCTCCGGTCGGCTCCTACCGGCCGGGGCTAGCGCACCGCCTGTGCCGCCGCGACCATGTTGCGCAGCGACTCCTCCACCTCGGCCGGTCCGCGGGTCTTCAGGCCGCAGTCCGGGTTCACCCAGAGCCGTTCGGCCGGAACGGCTTCCAGCGCCTCGCGCAGCGAGGTGGTGATCTCCTCGACGCTCGGGACGCGGGGGGAGTGGATGTCGTACACGCCCGGCCCGACGCCGAGCGCGAAGCCCGCCGCGTTGAGGTCGTCCAGCACCTCCATGTGCGAGCGCGCCGCCTCGATCGAGGTCACGTCCGCATCCAACTCGGCGATCGCCCCGATGACCTCGCCGAACTCGGAGTAGCACAGGTGCGTGTGGATCTGGGTGGCGTCGGAGACGCCCGCGGTGGACAGCCGGAACGCCGACACCGCCCACTCCAGGTAGTTCGCCTTGTCTTCCGCGCGCAGCGGCAGCAGCTCGCGCAGGGCGGGCTCGTCCACCTGGATGACCCGGATGCCCGCGGCCTGCAGGTCTACCGTCTCGTCCCGGATCGCCAGCGCGACCTGCCGCGCGGTGTCCTCGATCGGCTGATCGTCGCGCACGAACGACCACGCCAGAATCGTCACCGGCCCGGTCAGCATGCCCTTGACCAGCTTGTCGGTGAGCGACTGCGCGTACTCGATCCATTCGACCGTCATCGGCCGGGTGCGGGTGACGTCGCCGAACAGGATCGGCGGGCGCACGCAGCGGGTGCCGTAGGACTGCACCCACGCGTTGGCGGTGGAGTGGAAGCCGTGCAGCTGCTCGGCGAAGTACTGCACCATGTCGTTGCGCTCGGGCTCACCGTGCACCAGCACGTCGATGCCCAGCTTCTCCTGCAGCGCGATCACATCGGCGATCTCCGCGCGCATGCGCTCGCGGTACTGCTCCGGGGTGATGTCGCCCTTGACCAGCGCGGCGCGCTCCTTGCGGATCGCCGGGGTCTGCGGGTACGAGCCGATCGTGGTGGTCGGCAGCAGCGGCAGCGGCAGCCGCTCGGCCTGCAGCACCCGGCGCTCGGCCGCGGGGGAGCGGCGGGTCGCCGACTCGCCCAGCGCGGACAGCCGCGCGCGCACGGTGTCGTCGCGCAGGCGCGGATCGGCGGCGCGCGAGGCCAGCGCGGCGCGCGCGGTCGCCAAATCCGCTGCGACGACGGCGGTCCCCTCATGGAGCGCCGTCGCCAGCAGTCGAACCTCGGCGATCTTCTCCGCGCCGAAAGCCAGCCACGACCGCAGCGTGGGGTCGATATCGGATTCCGCGTCCAGCGAATACGGCACGTGCAGCAGCGAACTGGAGGTCGAGACCACCAGCGCGCCGGTGCTGCCCAGCAGTGTGGCCAGGGTGCCCAGCGCCTTGTCCGGGTCCGCCCGCCACACGTTGCGGCCGTCGACCACCCCCGCCACCAGGACCTTGGTTCCGAGGGTGGTCACCGCGGCGACCTCGTCGACGGTCGTACCGGCGACGAAGTCCACGGCGATGCCCTCGACCCCGGTGGAGGCCAGCACCGGCAGTGCCGCGCCCGGGGTGCCGAAGTAGGTCGCCACCAGGATCTTCGGACGATCCGCCGCGGCGGACAGCTCGCTGTAGACGCGCCCGGCCAGTGCCAGCTCGTCCGCGCTCAGGTCGGTGACCAGCACCGGCTCGTCGAGTTGCACCCAGCCCGCGCCCGCGGTCGCGAGCTGCCGGAGCAGTTCCACGTAGTGCGGCAGCAGCGCGTCGACGCGGGCCAGCGGATCACCCGCGGCGTCCTTGGCCAGCTTCAGGAAGGTCAGCGGCCCGATGACCACCGGGCGCGCGGGCACCCCGAGCTGGATGGCCTCGGCCAGTTCGGTCAGCAGCTTGTCCGGGTGCAGGGAGAACTCGGTCTCGGCGCCCAGCTCCGGAACCAGGTAGTGGTAGTTGGTGTCGAACCACTTGGTCATCTCCAGCGGTTCGACGGTCGCGTTTCCGCGCGCGGCGGCGAAGTACGCGTCCAGCGGATCGTCGATGCCGGCCACCCGGGGCGGCAGCGCACCGAAGAGCACGGCGGTGTCGAGCATCTGGTCGTAGTAGGAGAAGGTGCCGACCGGCACCGAGTCCAACCCGGCCTCGACCGCGGCGGTCAGCTGAGCGGTGCGCAGATCGCGCGCGACGCGCCGCAGCTCGCCGGCGTCGACGCGTCCCGCCCAGTAGGACTCGACGGCCTTCTTGAGTTCACGCTTGGGCCCGATGCGCGGTAGCCCGAGAACCGTTGCGGTGAACGGTGCAGTGCTGGTCACAGGTGTGTCTCCAGTGTTGGAAAGCCACTGGCCACCGCCGCGGGTAGGAATCGAACCCGGGCATCCGAGAGCACGCCGATACACGGCGTGCGGGAACCGCCGGTCCGTCCACCCAATCCACGAGGCGGAGACCGCCGGATACGGCGTATCCGGCGCATTCGGCAGGTCTTCGGACTCGCGGGCACCGGCCGAATCGGCCGACCTACTGGCCGTCGCTTCCCAGGAGGCTTCCCAGTGCTCATGACGGCGGTCGTTCCTGCATACCGCTGCGGGACAGTCCCGGATTCTCACCGGGTTCCCTCTCACCGAGCCGCCCGAGATCGAGAGGTTCGGCTTCGACGCCGGCCGCGATCGCTGGATCGCACCCGGCGAACCGATTGCCCCGCGAGCATATCGGCACCTCGGGGCCGGTCGGTGCGGGGCGGTCGTTCACTGCCTCGGGTTAGCAAGTCGGCGAATCCGGCGGACCGCGGCGCGCGGACCTCACGATCGGCTATGTGTCCAGGTGATGAACACAAATTCGCAACCGACCGGTATGTGACTGTGAAGATTGCTGCGAACCGTACTTCGATGCTCGTTCGGCTTGCCGGGGCAGGTACCTTAGGCGAATGTTCTCCAAAGTCCTGGTCGCCAACCGCGGCGAGATCGCCATTCGCGCCTTCCGCGCGGCCTACGAACTCGGCATCGGCACCGTCGCGGTATTCCCCTATGAGGACCGCAACTCGGTGCACCGGTTGAAGGCCGATGAGGCCTATCAGATCGGCGAGCCGGGTCATCCGGTGCGCGCGTACCTGTCGATCGAGGAGATCATCAAGGCGGCCAAGACTTCCGGCGCCGACGCGATCTACCCGGGTTACGGTTTTCTTTCCGAGAATCCGGATCTCGCGGCCGCGTGCGCCCGCGAGGGCATCACCTTCATCGGGCCGTCGGCGGAGATTCTCGAATGGACCGGTAACAAGGCCACGGCCATCGCCGCGGCCAAGGCCGCCGGACTGCCCGTGCTGGCCTCGAGCAAGCCGTCCGCGGACGTGGACGAGCTCCTGAAGGCGTCGGAGTCCATGGAGTTCCCGGTCTTCGTCAAGGCCGTGGCCGGCGGCGGCGGGCGCGGCATGCGCCGGGTCGGGGATCCCGCGCAGTTGCGCGAGGCCATCGAAGCCGCTGCGCGCGAGGCGGAGTCGGCGTTCGGCGATCCCACGGTGTTCCTCGAGCAGGCGGTCATCAACCCCCGCCACATCGAGGTGCAGATCCTGGGCGATCAGCAGGGCAACGTCATTCACCTCTACGAGCGCGACTGTTCGCTGCAGCGCCGCCACCAGAAGGTGATCGAGATGGCGCCCGCCCCGAACCTGGATCCCGCACTGCGGGACAAGATCTGCGCCGACGCGGTCGCGTTCGCGAAGCAGATCGGGTACAGCTGCGCGGGCACGGTGGAGTTCCTGCTCGACGAGCGCGGCAACCACGTGTTCATCGAGATGAATCCGCGTATCCAGGTGGAGCACACGGTGACCGAGGAGATCACCGATGTGGATCTGGTGCAGTCGCAGATGCGGATCGCCGCCGGTGAATCGCTGGAAGCTCTCGGCCTGAGCCAGGAGTCGATCGTCATCCGGGGCGCGGCGCTGCAGTGCCGCATCACCACCGAGGATCCCGCCAACGGCTTCCGGCCGGACACCGGCCGCATCACCGGCTACCGCTCACCCGGTGGCGCGGGCGTGCGCCTGGACGGCGGCACCAACGTCGGCGCGGAGGTCGGCGCGTACTTCGACTCCATGCTGGTCAAGCTCACCTGCCGGGGCCGGGATTTCCAGACCGCGATGGCGCGCTCGCGCCGCGCGGTCGCCGAGTTCCGCATCCGTGGCGTGACGACCAACATCCCGTTCCTGCTGGCTGTGCTGGACGATCCGGATTTCCGGGCGGGCCGGGTCACCACCTCGTTCATCGACGAGCGCCCGCAGCTGCTCACCCTCAAGAGCTCCGCCGACCGCGGCACGAAGATCCTGAACTACCTGGCCGACGTCACGGTCAACAAGCCGCACGGCTCCCGGCCCACCGCCGTCTACCCGCACGACAAGCTGCCCGCCCTGGACATGACCGTGGCGCCGCCCGCCGGTTCGCGCGATCGGCTCCTGGAGCTCGGGCCCGAGGGGTTCGCGCGGGCGCTGCGCGAGCAGAAGGCCCTCGCCGTCACCGACACGACGTTCCGCGACGCGCACCAGTCGCTGCTCGCCACGCGCGTGCGCACCAACGGCCTGCTCGATGTCGCGGGGCACGTGGCGCGCATGACGCCGGAGCTGCTGTCCATCGAATGCTGGGGCGGCGCAACCTATGACGTGGCGCTGCGGTTCCTGTACGAGGACCCGTGGGAGCGGTTGGCCGCGCTGCGCGA
>NZ_JBEXUS010000101.1:0-29663 GCF_040614455.1 Nocardia sp. NPDC005978 | reverse complement strand
TGCCGCAGCCGTGCAGGTTCACCGCGAGCGCGGGCGCTTCCCCGTCCCAGCGCATCGCCGAGGGTCCCGCGACGGGCAGCAGTTCGTCGACGGCGCTCAGAGCCGCGTGGACGCCGCCATCGTGTACGAGCGGGACAGGTCTGGGCCGTCGGCCGCTACGGCGAAATCTTGCGCCGAATCCCCGGTCCAGTGATCCCGGCCCGCGAATACACCACGCGGAGAGCGCATTCGGAACATTGCAGGAGCATGGCGAGCTTCACCCCTCGGCGAAGCCAGCACCGAATCCCCCGATAGACGCTGCCGACCGTCCGAATGTCGAACGCGGAGTGCCGATTCCGCGCACTACCGGGGGCGAGATCAGCTCTCGGCCGCCGCCGCGAAGCGCGTGCCGATCTCGGCGGCGGTGACCTTGGCCAGCTCTACCAGGAACGGGACGCGTTCGGGGATCATGAGGGCGGTGGGGCCGCGCAGGCCCAGGGCGAAGCGGCAGCGGCCGGCCGGATCGAGGATCGGCAGGCCGATCGTACGGAACTCGGGGTCGAGTTCGCCGTCGTTGTAGGCGTAGCCGCGCTCGCGGGTCCGGGTCAGTTCGGCGCGCAGTTCGGCCGGGCCCGAGACCGAGCGATCGGTGCCCTCGTCGTAGGGCAGGGCCGCGAGCTCCTCGTCGCTCGCGTCCGACCAGGCCAGCAACGCCTTGCCCAGGGCGCTGGCGTGCAGCGGCAGCCGCACGCCCTGGAGGCGATGGCCGTCGGTCTCGCGCCAGCGGCTGGTGCCCAACAACACCGCGTGGATGCTGTGCCGGATGGCGACCGAGGCGCTGGCGCCGGTGGTGGCGGCCAGTTGTTCCAGGCACGGTTCGGCGAGATAGATGCGGTGCTGGCGGTAGGCGATCTGGCCGTATTCGGCCAGCGCTCCGCCCATTCGGTAGCGGCTGGATTCCTCGTTCTTCTCCAGGAATCCCGCGGCGACCAAGGCGGCCAGCAGCCGGTGCGTCGTGCTCACGGCCAGCCCCTGCTGGCGCGCGATCTCCGAGACGCCGCGCTCGTCGCCGGCCCGGAAGCATTCGAGCACCGACAGGGCACGGGCGATGGTTTGCACACCGGGGGCTTCCACGTCAGCGACGGTAGCACGCCCGCAGCGAGATTCCGGACCACGCTTTCCACTATCCGGAAAGGCCGCCGGTGGGAGTATTCGCCTCAGCACGCGCAGAACTCTTTCGCGGATCAGCGCTTTCATCACGAGCACCGGCGGCCGCACGCGGTGTAACGGCTATGCCCCACCCGTGTCAAGCCTTCCGATCCTCGGAAAGCATTACCTCGCCGTAGCGGCTCGAGATCCCTACTGTCGCTGGACATCGGCCGATATCGCGGCCGATTCTCGAACCGGAAGAGGTGCCCCCACGATGTTCCGCACACGTCGGCCCAACCGTTGGCGGCTCGCGCTCGCGCTGGCCCCCGTCGTCGCTCTCGTCGCCGCGTGTGGATCGGGCGCGAGCACCGACGACGCGGCCAAGCCGGAGCTCGTTCTCAAGGTCGTGGACCCGGGCAACTCCGGCCCGCTCGCGATCGGCAAGCGCGACGGCACCTTCGACAAGGCTCTGGCCCCGCTCGGTGCGCGCATCGAATGGGTGACCACCACACCGGGTTTCAGCTCCATGCTGAAGCTGTTCAACACCGGCGAACTCGATGTGTCCGGCGCGGCGTTCAGCCCGGTGGTCGGCGCGCTGTCCAAGGACGTCCCGGTGCGCATCGTGGCCGTGCAGGATCCGGCCGGCAAGGACCAGAGCGGCATCATCGCCCACCCGGACTCCGGCATTCGCGCGGTGAAGGACCTGGCGGGCAAGCGCGTCGCGGTGAACCCGGCGGGCAAGGGTGAGTACATCCTGCTCAAGGCGCTGGCCCAGGCGGGCGTCCCGGCCGACAAGGTGACCCGGGTTCCGTTGCAGCAGAAGGACGCCGCCTCGGCGTTCGCCACCGGCAAGGTCGATGCCTGGTCCTCGTTCCTGGTGCCCTACCAGGAGGCCAAGGCCAACGGCGGCGTCGAGCTGGCCACCGAGCAGAGCATCGGTTCCAAGGACAACACCGTCGTGGTGTTCCGCACCGAGGTCCTGGACAAGCGGCCCGACGTCGCGGCCAAGTACCTCGAAGTGCTGCAGGGACTTTCGGCTCAGCAGCGGGCCAACCCCGCGGAGTTCGAGAACGTCTTCGAGAAGACCGGGCCGCGCGCGCTCAGCGGCGCCCGCCTGGCCGACGCGGTGCGCGTGGGCTCGGAGGCGACCCAGCCGCACCTGCCCAAGGAGTCCGACGCCGCTGATCTGGCCGACGTGGTGAACCAGTTCGCCGACAACGGCGTCATCAGCCGCAAGATCACCGCCGCGGACATCTTCTACGACCTGAAGTCCAAGCTGACCCCCGAGCAGCTGGCCGCACTGAAGGAAAGCTGACATGGCCGTCCTCGTCGCCGCGGGCACGGACGCGCGAACCCCCGCCGCGCCCGGCTCCCACTCCCCCACCGCCGCCGAACTCGTGCTCGCCCCGCCCCGCGCCCGCATCGAGAAGCGCAGGCCCGCATGGCTGTCGATTCCGCTGCGGTTCCTGCTGCCCGCGCTGATCTTCGCGGGCTGGTGGATCGGTTCGGCGACGGGGGCGCTGTCCCCGCGGGTCCTGGCCGGACCGCCCAAGGTGTGGTCGGCCTTCACCGAATTGCTCGGCACCGGCCAGCTGGTGGACTTCGCGCTCGCCTCGTTCACCCGGGCGGCCCTCGGGGTCGCGCTCGGCGTCGGCGCGGGCCTGCTGCTCGGCTTCGCCGCCGGGTTGTCCGGTCTCGGTGAGGAATTGGTCGACTCGACCATGCAGATCCTGCGCGCGGTGCCGTTCCTGGCGCTGGTGCCGCTGTTCATCGCCTGGTTCGGCATCGACGAGCTGTACAAGGTGCTGCTGATCGCGGTCGCCACCGTCGCGCCCATGTACGCCTACACGTATCTGGGCGTGCGCAACGTGGACCGCAAGGTGGTCGAGGCCGCGCGCGGGTTCGGGCTCAGCGGCATACGGCTCGTGCTCGAGGTCATCCTGCCCTCGGCGCTGCCGGGCGTGCTCATGGCCCTGCGGGTGTGCCTGTCCATCAGCATCACCGGCCTGATCGCCGCCGAACAGGTCGGCACCAACGAGGGCGTGGGCTACCTGGTGACCTTGGCCCAGGAGTACAACCGCACCGATTACATGGTGCTGTGCGTGGTGCTCTACGCGCTGCTCGGCCTGATCTTCGACGGCCTGGTCCGCATCGCCGAGCGGTACGCCATGCCGTGGCGGCGTCAGGTGGCGATCCGATGACCGCGGTGACCGCACGCGTCGAGAGCCCGGTCGCGGTATCGATCACCGGACTGCACAAGGCCTTCGGTGAGAAGGTCGTGCTGGACGGCATCGATCTGACCATCCGGCGCGGCGAATTCGTGGTGCTGCTGGGCCCCAGCGGCACCGGCAAGACCACGCTGCTGCGGCTGCTGACCGGACTCGAGCTTCCCGATGCCGGACAGGTACTGGTCCCCGCCGCCCGCACCACCGTCTATCAGGAACCGCGCCTCATTCCCTCCAAGCGGGTGCTGGCCAATGTCGTTGTCGGCCAGCGCCGTTCCCGCCAGGTACGCGAGGCCGGGCTGCGCGCGCTGGCCGAGGTGCACCTGGACGGCAAGGCCCGCCAGTGGCCCGCGACCCTGTCCGGCGGCGAGGCCCAGCGCGCGGCCCTGGCTCGCGCCCTGGTCCGCGAACCCGAACTGCTGTTGCTGGACGAGCCTTTCGCCGCGCTCGATGCCCTGACTCGCCTGCAAATGCAGGATCTGGTGGGCGATCTGGTGGCCCGGCATCGCCCGGCGGTACTCATGGTCACCCACGACGTGGACGAGGCCGTGCGGCTCGCGGACCGCGTCCTGGTGCTGGACAACGGCCGCTTCGCGGTCGACACCGACATCGACCTGCCGCGACCGCGTGATCGCACCGACCCCGCGGCCCTGCGCTATCGCGCGGACTTCCTCGCCCAGCTGGGCGTGGACCGCATTCCCGAAACCCCCAGGAGCACTTCATGACCGACACCCTCTGGTACACGCGCTGCCCCGTTCCCACCGCGAGCGGCCTGGCGCACAGCCTCGGCTGGCTCGGCGAGACCGCCGCGCACAGCGGCCTCGACTTCGGGGTGCTCCAGGATGCCGGGCCCGAGCTGGCGGGCTTCCACTTCTCGCACGAGCTGTCCGGCCTGATTCGCGAGGGCGGCAACGTGCCCGCGCTGGCCGCCCGCGCCCAGGGTTCGCCCACCCGGCTCATCGGCCTGACCTGGATCGACGAATCGCAGGCCATCCTGGTCGGCCCGGATTCGCCGGTCGCCGGCGCGGCCGATCTCGCGGGACTGCGCGTCGCGGTGCCCGCGTGGGCGCAGGATCAGGCGCGCAGCTTCCCGCGTGCCATGGCGCTGCACGGCTTCGCCAACGCGCTGCGCCCGGCCGGGCTCACCCTGGCCGACGTGCGCGTCACCGAGGTCGGGGTGGAGCGGGACCCGCAGGTGCGCACGGAGGTTCAGGAGCGGCGTCGCGACATCACCTGGGGCGTGCGGGAACTGCTCGACGGTGCGGTGGACGCCATCTACGTCAAGGGCGCCCGTGCCCAGGAGGTGGCGGTCGAACACGGCCTGCGGGTCGCCATCGACCTGGACGCCTCCGAGACCAAGCGACTGCGGGTGAACAACGGCACGCCGCGCCCGATCACGGTGCATCAGGACCTGCTGGACACCAAACCCGAAGTGGTGGTCGGCTTCCTGGCCCAGAGCCTGCGGGCGGCGGACTGGGCGGCGGGCAATCTCGACGGCGTCCGCGAGGTGCTCCAGCGCGAAACCCTCTCCGGTCCCGACGGTGTGGTGGCCGCCTACGGCACCGAGTTCCATCGCGGCCTGCACCCCTCGCTCACGGCCGAGCGAGTCGAACTGCTCGGGGTGCAGAAGCAGTTCCTGTACAGCCACGGCTTCCTGGCGGCGGACTTCGACCTGGACGCCTGGGTCGCGTACGAGCCCCTCGAGCAGGCCCGCGCTCTGGTCGCCGCCGAGCGGGTGCCGGCATGACCGAATACCTGTGGCGGCTGCCCGCCCGTGGCGACGGCCGGCGCGCGAATCCGGAACTGCGGCAACGCGGCGGCTTCGGCGGGCCCGGCCCCAGCACCCCGGCCACCGATGTGCGGCCCGGCAATTTCGGGCCGTTCGACGACCTGCACCAGATCATCGACGCCGCCGAACTCAACGGCCTGGACGGCGTACTCGCGCCCTACGATCCACTGGGCGAGGAGTCCTGGATCGTGGCCGCGGGAGCGCTGCGAGCCACCCGGCACGCCCGGGTCGTCGTCGAGTTCCAGCCCGCCTTCGGCACGCCCGTGTACGCGGCCAAGATCTCGGCCACGCTGCAGCGGCTCTCGGCCGGGCGGCTGGGGTGGCGGCTCGCGGTCGACACCGACATCGCCGACGAGCGGGCGCGCGGGGACCGGGTCGTCGGTGACGATCGGTATGCGCGGGCGGCGGAATTCCTCACCGTCGCCCGGGGTGTCTGGAACTCGGATCCCATTCCGGGCGCGGGATTCAAGGGCACCGGCTTCGAGTACGCGGGCGAGTTCTACGACGTCATCGACGGCGGTTTCCGGGGGATCCTGTCCGGACTGCCCTTCCCGCAGGTGTACCTGTCCGGGACTTCGGCTGCCGCGCTGAAGCTTTCGGCGAAGCACGCCGACGTTCACGTCTTCACCGAAGCACCCGACGGTTTCGCCGCGCCGCTGGCCGAGCTGCGCCGCCTCGCCGGCGCGCAGGGCCGCACGGTCCGGGCCGGGCTGGAGCTGCCGATCATCGCCCGCGAGACCGAGACCGAAGCCTGGGCCAGGGTCGAAAGGCAATGGCGCGAACTGCATCCGACGGGTCCGGACGCCACCTCGCTGAGTCTGGGCGACGGCCGCTGGGCCGGATTCGGCGAACTCGGGTACCCGCAGGCCATCGGCCTGGTCGGAAGCTACGAGCAGGTAGCCCGGCAACTTCAGGTGTACACGGCCGCCGGGATCGACAGCATCGCGCTGTCCGGGCATCCGCATATCGAAGAGGTGCACCGCACCGGCGAACACCTGCTGCATCTGGCCGATCCGGCCGGACGCGTCCTGACCGAGGCGCCCGCGTGATCGATCCAGCACGGCGTCCGGGCACGAGCACGGAGCGCTCCCCTCACCGGCGGAAGGGCACGGCATGACCATCGACATCTATTGGCGCATCGGCATGGAGGGCGATCACGCCTCGCTGCGCACCCCGCGCCGCTACAACCGCGGGCACGCCGGGGGTTACGGCCCGGGCAACATCGCGCCCGCCATTCGCGGCGGCGAACTCGACGGCTACGGCTACATCGACCATGTCGCCGCCGTGGCCCGGGCCTCGGAATCGGCCGGCTTCCTGGGCGGACTGCTGCCCTCGTTCCCGGTCACCGAGGATCCCTGGGCCATCGCGGCCGCACTGGCCCGCGAGACCACCACCTACCGGTTCATGGTCGCCTTCCAGCCCGGCTTCCTGCACCCGGTGCAGGCCGCGCGCATGTCTGCGAGCCTGCAGCGCGCCACCGGCGGGCGATTGGTCTACAACATCATCAGCGGGGGCGGCGGACCGGCCCAACTGTGGTGGGGTGACAAGGTTTCCCACGACGACCGGTACGCGCGCACCAGCGAGTTCCTCGACGTGCTGCGCGGGGTGTGGGACGGCGAGCCCTACACGCACGACGGGCGTTTCTACCGGGGCGAGGAGGCGGCGCTGCCGCCGGGCCTGGCGGGGCAGCCCTTCCCGGAGGTCTACTTCTCCGGGTCCTCGGGCGCGGCGGTGCAGGCTGCGGGACGGCACGCCGACTACTACCTGTCCTGGCTCGAGCCCTTCGCGGACCTGCGGGCCAAGTTCGACGGCGTCCGCGCGCACGCCGACCGGATCGGGCGCACCCCGAAGTTCGCGGTCCGCATCGACATCGTCGCCCGGCACACCGAGGAGGCCGCCTGGGCCGAGATCGAGAAGGGCTGGGCGTTCGTGGACCGCGACGCCGCCAATCGCGCCGCACAGGGCGATTCGGTCGGCGCGGCCCGCATCAAGGGCTGGGTGCCCGAAACCATCACCGGCTACCGGGATCTGGAGGTGCAACCCAACGTGTGGTGCGGCTTCAGCCTCATTCGCGGCGGGCCCGCGTTCGGCCTCGTCGGCAGCTACGAACAGGTGGCCCAGCGCCTCGACGAGCTGACCGCGCTCGGCGTGGATGCCTTCATCCTGGCGGGCAATCCGCACCTCGAGGAGGCGTACCGGGTCGGCGAGGAAGTGCTGCCCCTGCTGGGCCGTTCGCGGCTGACCGCACCGGAACCCGTTGCCGCGCTGTCCGCTACGCGCTGAGCACACCACGAACATCGAATCAGGAGACATCATGACCACCGTCGAGACCGTCCTCTCGGACACCGCCGCCGAATTCGTCGCCGCCGTGACCCGCGACGCGGACAAGGCGTTCCGGGTGCTGCGCGAGAGCGGCACCGTGACCGGCAACGGCACCGTCAACTTCGTCGAGCGCGTGCCAGGCGAGGACATCGCCGTCGCGCTCAACGAGCCGGGCCCCTGGGCCGACGACCGCACCGTGCGACCGGTGGTGGCGACCTTCGATGGAAAGGTGCTGTCCGGCAGCGGTTCCGCCGGATTCGTCACCGGCTACGCCAAGGTGTTCCGCGCCCACCCGGAGATCACCTCCGTCGTGCACGTGCATTCGCCGTGGCTGGGCGGCTGGGCGCAGACCCACCGCACCCTGCCCATTCGCTACGCGGCCGTGCAGCGACTGACCCTGTCCCGGGAGATCCCGCCGCACATCGACCGCAGCATCGGCGCGGGTGACTTCATTCTCCAGCGCCTGACCGTCGACCCGGACCTCATCGCCATCTTCGAGGCCAACGGCGGCGCGAACGTGATCGGCCGCGGCGGGCTGCTCGACCTGGCCAAGCTCGTCGTCCTGCTGGAGGAGGGCGCGCAGTACCAGGCGATCGGCGAAACCCTAGGCGGGTCCGTCGATTTCGACGCCTCCAACCTCGCCGTGCAGTGGGGCCGCACCGGACTGGCCGACGAGGCCCGCCGCCGCGGCCTGATCTGATCCATCACTCCCACCCCGAAGGAATCCCCCCGTGACCGTTCGCATCGGCTACTTCCCGCACAATAACTCGCTGTTCGTGCTGCGGCACCGCGGCATCGTCGAACGCACCCTGCCCGACGTGGAATGGGTCGACCTGCGCGCGCTGCCCGAGACCCCGCGCGCCGACGTGAAAACCGCACTGCCGTCGCTGCATTCGGACTGGCTGTTCGAGGACGGCGGCTACGACGTCATCGGCACCGGCTTCACCCCGCCGGTCACCGCGCTGGCGAACGGCCGCGACATCGTCTACCTCGGCATCTCCGGACCGCGCATCGAGAACGGCCGCCTGGTCGCCAAGGCTGGCAGCGGCATCGAGACCGTCGCCGACCTGAAGGGCAAGCGCGTCGGCATCGCGCACGGTTCCTGGCAGACCACCCTGCTGCTGTTCGCGCTCGAGCGGGCGGGCCTGGGCTGGGCCGACATCGAGCCGGTCGACACCGATGTCAACGGCGGCGCCGCGCTGCTGAACGGCGACCTCGACGCCTGGGTCGGCGCGTACCCCGGGCTGGCCGCCATCGAGGCGCAGGCCGAGCTGCACACGCTCGTGGACACCGAATCGCTGTTCAGTCACCCGTCGCTGTGGTTCACCCGCCGTGACTTCGCCGAGGGCAATCGCGAAGCCCTGGAGTCGATTCTGGCCGCACTGCAGGAGTCCGACGCCTGGATCACCGAGAATCCGCGCGCAGCGGCGCAGTACTTCGTCGACGACATCGTCGCGCGCGGCGGCACGGCCGATCTCGACGCGTGGGAGGCCGCGCTGCGCGGACGCCCGTTCGGGGTCGACCCGGTCTCGGAGTCGTTCCTGGACGAGCAGCAGCACGCCGCCGACCTGCTGGCCGCCAATGGCTTGCTGCCCAGGACCGTTCAGGTTCGCGGCGCGGTACTGCCCTGGATCTCGGACTTCGTCGCGTCCACCCGGAACGCGACCGCCGTCGGCTGAAGCCCTGCGACACCGGCCGGACAACGAGGTCCGGCCGGACCCGTCCGCGGGCCGCGCCGGTGTTCAGCCGGCGCGGCTCGCGGCGGCCAGTTCGGGGTAGAACGCCGCGAAGATGCCCAGGTCGGTGGCCCGCGAGAAATCCGGGTGGCCGGTCAGCTCGCGCAGATCGTCCAGCGCCTTGCGGCCGTAATAGCCGCCGCGCCCTTCGATTTGGGGAACCGGGACGGCGCGACCGGCGGCGATGACCTCGAGATTGCGTTCGAACAGCAGCGTGCAGGCGCGCAGGCCCCGCAGCATGATGTCCTGGAAGCCGTCGGTGTCGGCGATCGGGAAGCTCTCGGTATCCAGGACCGCACCGGTGTCCACCCCGGCATCGATCTCGTGCAGGGTTGCCCCGTAGGCGGTGTCACCGTTGAGGATCGCGTGCGCGATCGCGGCCTCGGGCAGGCCGCGGTGGCGCGGCAGCAGGCCGTTGTGGATGTTGTAGATGCGAAAACCCGCGGCCAGCAAGGGTTCCCGCAGGATGGTGGCGTTGTTGACCGAGAACACGATTCGGTCCGAGGACGCCGCCGCCAGCCGGTCGGCGGCGGTGTTCACATCGGTGACCGCGAGCAGCGGGACCGCGCGGGCACCGGCCGAGGTCTCCTGGCCGGGCGGAACCACCACCAGATCCACCGGACGCCCGGCCGCCAGGGTGTGATCGACCGCCCGCCACAGCAGCGAGCCGCTACCGATGAAAATCACCGCTGCACTCCTGTTCTCGCCACCGTCACGGCCTCGACCACCCGGTTCAGCGTCAGGTGGTGGATGAGGCCCTCCACCTGGGCCACGAACGCCTGTTCGGCGGCCGGGCCCACGATCTGGCGCGACACCTGCGCGAGCATCTCCACCGTGGCCAGCGAATCGCCGCCCAGCGCGAAGAAGTCGGACTCCGCGGTGAGCTCGGCGGGCTCGCGACGCAGGATGCGGGCCCAGATGCCGCCGACCTGCTCGTGCAGGAAGTCCTCGGGGTCCGCGCCGGAACCGTTGTCCGGCTGCGAGTTCGGATTCGCAGCGGGCACGATTTCCACCGAGCTCGCGGGCACGGCCTCGGGCACGATCGCGCTTCCGTCCGCGGCATCGGAGCGCACCTCGACCGCGGCCTCGGACCCGCCCTCGGCCAGCCGGACCAGCGCGAGCCGATCGGTCTTGCCGTTGCTGGTCAGCGGTAGCACCCGCAGCCGGTGGAAGGCCCGGGGAATCATGTACACCGGCAGCCGCGCGCCCAGGAAGTCCCGCAGTTCCTGATCCCCCGGCTCCCCGTGCGGGACATCCGGGGCGGTCACCACGAAGGCGTCCAGCACGTGATCGCTATGCTCGGCACGGCGGCGGCCGACGACGGCCGCGGCGGCGAGCGCGGGATGCGTCTCGAGCACGCAGCGGATCTCGTCGGGTTCGACCCGGTTGCCGCGGATCTTGACCTGATCGTCCACCCGGCCCGCGAATTCGAAGGTGCCGTCGCCCAGCCGCCGGACCAGATCGCCGGTGCGATAGGTGCGTTCGCCGCCGACGGTGACGAACCGCTCGGCGGTCAGCTCGGGCCGGTGCAGGTAGCCGGCCGCGACCTGCGGACCGCCCAGATAGAGTTCGCCCACCTTGCCGTCCGGGACCGGCCGGCCCTGGGCATCGAGCAGGTACACGGTGGTGCCGGGTGCGGGCAGGCCGATCGGCACGGCGGTCGCGTCGCGCGCGGGGACGCCGGTGAGGATCTGCGAGATGCAGACCAGGCTCACCTCGGTGGGTCCGTAGCTGTTGACCAATCGCACTCGCGGGCCGAAGAATTCGCGCACCCGCCGCAGCAGATCGTGGCTGAGCTGTTCGCCGCCCAGGACCACGGTGCGCATACCGACCGGCCGAATGTCCTGCCGGAGGACGACTTCGGCCAGGCTCGGGGTGAGGAACAGGGTGTCCGCGCCGTCCCCGCCCAGCATGTCCGACAGCGTCAGGTGGTTGATCTCGCCCGGGACCAGCACCACCGCGCCGCCGGCGATCAGCGGCGAGACCATGGCCATGCACGCCATATCGGCGGCGGGCGTGTGATAGTGCGCGTACCTGGTCCCCGGGGTGAGGTGGTACCAGTCCAGCGCGGCGCGCAGGTAGTGCACGACCCCGTCGTGGGTGACCCGTACGCCCTTGGGCCGCCCGGTGGACCCGGAGGTATAGGTCACGTAGGCGACATCACCGGGTTCGACGCCGACATCGACCGGGGCGGAACCGCTTTCGGGAAGCTCCTCGAGAATCAGCACCGGAACGGTCGGCTCGGCCAGCTCGGCGTACCGCCGCTCGACCAGGCACAGGCGCACCCCGGAATCGTCCAGGACCTGGGCTATGCGCTCGGGCGGATGTTTGGGATCCAGCGGCAGGAACGCCGCACCGGTTTCCAGAATCCCCCACTGGCCCGTCAGACCCGCCCGGGTACGGCCCGCGAGGATGGCGACGGTCTCGCCGTGCCGGACACCGTGATCGCGCAGGGCGGCGGCGATCGCGGCCGAGCGCTCACCCACCTGCGCGTAGGTGAGCGAGCCTTCGGGACCGGTGATGGCCACCGCGTCGGGCCGGGCGGCGACCTGGGCGCGCAGCAACTCCACCAGGGTGGCCTCGAGACCGGTGAGGCGAGGGTGTTCGGCGGTGTCGAGCACGGCGCTCACCGGGTCCAGCAGCTCCGCGTCGTCGAGGTGCAGCGCCGGAGTACCCGCGCCCGTTTCGGCATCGATGCCCGCGAGTTCGACAGCTCCCTGGTCGGCAGTTCCGTGGCCGGCGGCTCCCTGGTCGGCGGCTTCGAGGTCAGCGGCTTCGAGGTCAGCGGCTTCGAGGTCAGCGGCTTCGAGGTCGACAGCTCCCTCGTCGGCGACTTCGAGGTCGGCGGCTTCGACCGGCCCGGCGCTCGTGAGCGCTTCGGCGGCGGCGTCCCCGAGCCCCTTCGCGATGGTGTCGAGCAGCGCTTCCAACCGCTCCGCCACACCCTTGCCGTTGCGGCAGGACACCGTGATCCCGGTGGCGTGCTCGGATTCCACGATGGCGAAGCTGAGCGGCGCGAGGCCGGTGTGCGCCGGGATGGCGACCAGCGACGCGGGGGTGAAGTCGGGGCCGGCGAAATCGCCGAGGGTCACCTTGCCCGCGTGGGAGATGATGGCGGAGCACAGGTTTCGGCCGGTGCGGCGGCCGAGCTTGTCGACGGTGCGAATGATGCCCTTGGCGATCGGCGCCGGAACCTGCTCCAGGCCCGGGTTCTTCATCTGGTTGAGTTCGTCGCGGCGCATCAGCCCCGCCAGCATGCGGGCGTTGATCTCACGCCAGCCCTCGCCCGGTTCGGTGTCCAGGAACAGCGGCAGCGTCAGGTTGGCGGTCGAGCGCAATTCGGCGTCATGCCTGCGCAGGTCCACCGGAATCATCAGGCGGGCGCGCGAACCGGTCGCTGCGGCGACGATCTCGCCGATCCGCGCCACGATGGCAGGACCGACCCCGGGCAGTGCGCGGTGCCGTAGCAGAAACGGACGCCCCGCGATGGTCGCGCCGTGCCCGATCGGCGACCGGAAGTTCGGGACCATGGACGTCGGCGAGCCGGGAATGCCGAGCCGGAACGCGAGTTCCTGATCGGTGGTGGCGTCGAGGGCGCCCTCGGGGGCGGCCCCGCGCAGCACCCGAAACACGTCGGCGGCCCACAGTTGCAGCCCCTTGGCGTCCATGACGCCGTGGAAGGCCCGGAAGATCACCGTGACCGGATCGGCGGTGAGCAGCACCACCTCGCAGTTCGGCGCCTCGGACACGTAGTCCGGCCGGCTGATCGGACCGCCGAGCACCGCGTCCTCGGTGAGCCGATCGAAGTCGAGCACGGTGTTCGCCAGCGCCCGCACCCGCGGCACCGCGCCCCGCGCGATCCAGTCCGTACCCGAGCGCACCAGCCGCGCACCGGGATGAACCCGCGTGGCGACCTCGACGGCGTGCTGCAACTTGTCCGCGTCCAGCGCGCCGCCGCCCTCGACGACCACCTGAATCAGGAAGTGCGGGTGCACCTCCCGTGCGGAGAGGTAGAGCCGTTCGGTGGGCGAGATGCGGCGGCGAAAGGCGCTGCTCAAACTGGATCCACTCCTATAACAAGGCCCACACGCGATGAAGGGACCCGCACGCTACGCGCCCCACCCCGGCTCGATCGTCGCGACCGAAACTCGCAAACAGTCTAAAGTCGGCATTGGGGACCGTGCTGTGTGCTTTCTCACCACCGATCCGCCCGCCGATTGTCACCGCGCCCGGCTCGCGCGCCGTCCGCCCGGCAGCGGAGCCGTGGCCGATCGACGGCCGGGCCCATCCGCGCGATAGCCGATCCGACCGGTCCGCGCTGTTATAGTCGCGACGTAAATCGTTGTACAGCACCGCTTTACAGGTAGCCAGATGGTTGCCGCGCTGCTGACGAGGTGGGAGGGGAGGCCCGCGGTGTTCGAGGCAGGCACGACCTTCGCGGGGTATCGGATCGAACGCAAGCTCGGCAGCGGCGGCATGGGAACCGTTCTGCTGGCCCGGCATCCGCGGCTGCCGCGCATGGACGCGCTCAAGGTGCTCGCGGACAGCCATCGCGGCGACGAGGAGTTCCGCGCGCGGTTCCTGCGCGAGGCCGAGGTGGCGGCGCGGCTGCAACATACGAACCTGGTCGCGGTCCGCGATCGCGGGGAGTACGACGGGCACCTCTGGATCGCGATGCAGTTCGTCGACGGGGTGGATCTCGCGGCGCTGATCAAGGGCGGGGCCGACGTGCTGCCGCCACCGCGCATGCTGCACGTGCTCACCGAGGCGGCCCGCGGGCTCGACGAGATCCATCGCGCGGGACTGCTGCACCGCGACGTGAAACCCGCCAACATCCTCGTCGCCCCCTCCGCCGACGGCCCGGACCGGGTGCTGGTCACCGACTTCGGCATCGCGCGCCCCGCCGACGATTCCGCGACCATCGGCGCCGACGGCGGGATCACCGCCACCCTGGGCTACGCGGCGCCCGAACAGCTGCGCGCCGAACCACTCGACCATCGGGTGGACGTGTACGCGCTGGGCTGCACGCTGTTCGAGATGCTCACCGGCTCGGTGCCGTTCGCGCGCGGCAACGCGGGCGCGGTGATCTACGCGCACCTGCACGAACCGCCGCCCCGGCCCACGGACCGAAACGCGTTGATACCGGCCGGTTTCGACGCGGTCATCGCGAAGGCGATGGCGAAGGATCCGAGTCAGCGGTACCAGAGCTGCCGGGCACTGGCGGACGCGGCGTGGGCCGCCGCGGGACTGCCCGGCCCGGCGCACGATGCGGACCCCGAGACGGGACCGGACCACCGAATCGGCACGGGCGGGCGGCTTCTCACCGGTCCCTCCACCGGGACCGCACGTCCGGTGACGATCGCCGCGGACCCCTCGGGCGCGCCACCGCCGTCGCGCTACCACCTGCTCGGAGCCACGGTATTGGCGGTCGTGCTCGTGGTCGCCGGGACGTTGACCCTGATCCTGAACAGTGAGGAGACCGCGGCGGCGCCCAACCTGCCGCGGACGACCGCTCCGCCGGTGGCGTCGCCCCAGTGGGGCGCGTACACGTATGTGGCCGAAGCGTTCCCGGATCTACTGCCGTTCTCGCCGGACCTCATCGGCTTCGGGGAACTGACCCTCTGCCGGCCCAAGTTCGAAACGCGAAACGCCCCGTTCGACAAATCACCGAAGGTCTCCAACATCGCCTGTAGCGGCGACAACGACCCGATGCTGGCCTTCGATGTGTACTGCAACCTCGATCGATCGGCCATGACACCGGAACCCGCGCTCGACGTCGTCGAAGGCGAGGAGAAGTGGACGCGGCCGACCGGCACCGGCTTCGCGCGGTGGGGGACCTACACGACGGTCAGGAACGTTACCGCCGGATACATCGAGGTCTTCTTCGACAATCCCGCCCGCGCGTTCTGCTATCTGCGCGCCACCAGCCAGACCTCCGGTGCCGAACTACACGACAGATGGTGGATCGATGTACCGGCGTAAGAGGATCTCGCCCCGGAGAATTCGCCGGGCCGAAGCACCCGCGGTCATCGCGGCCGCGCTCGCGGCGCTGCTGTGCGGGTGCGCCGTGGTACCGGGGTCGCCGCGGCCTGCGACCGTGGACATGACCGGCCTCGACATCGGTTACTACGCGATCGAGCCGCTGACCGAACCGACCGAGCCCGACGAAGCCCGCGGACGGGTCGTGGAGTCGGTGCGCATGGGCGAGGCCACGATCGATCCCGCCGCGGCCGACCCGGCACTGGCCTTCGGACCGACAGGCGGCGGAGCGCAACCGATTTCGGCACCGAGCAAGACCCGGGGCATGCTCTCGACACCGGTGCGTGACGTGCTGACCAAGCGCGGGATGCTCGCCGGCTTCAGCACCGTGGCGATGGACAGCAAGGGCGGTGCGCCGGTCGTGGGCACCGGTCGACTGCTCACCGTCATCCTGCTGCGTTTCCCGGATTCGGACACCGCGCGACAGGCCGCCGCCGAGATGGACGCCGCCGACGCCGGAGTCAGTACCGAGAACGCGGCGGTGCCGATTCCGGGTCATCCGGAGGCGCACGCGCACTGGCGGCCCACGGTGCCGACACTCGCCGCGACCATGGCGCAGGATTCGTTCGTCATCAGCCTGCTGGTCGGGCACACCGGCACGGACGTGAACGCGATGGCCGCGCTCGCCGGACGCGCGTTCGAGGCGCAGCGAACGCGCCTGGCCGACTTCCGTCCCACCCCTGCCGGTGACATCGCGGCACTGCGCGCCGATCGCGACCGGATGCTCAGCCGGCTCGTGGCCGACGACCCCGGGAATTGGCCGATGCCCGCGGTATTGCAGAGCGGGATCGGTGAGAATGCCGGCTGGGAATCGGTGGGCCAGCCGAACGGGGTGGTCTACGGTCCGCACGCGGTGCAGTTGCGCGGGCCGCGTCCCGGAACCGATCGTGCCGAAGCAATGGCCTTCGCCGGCAGCTCCAGCCTGTTTCGCTACGCGACCGCGACGGTAGCCCGCCGGACCTATGTCGAGAACTTCCGTATCGACGAAGGCTTTCAGGAGGTCGCCGCGCCGCAGGGGGTCCCCGAAGCCAAGTGCATCCGGAATCTCGCTTCGGTCGATACCTCCAACAACTACTCGTGCTGGCTGTTGGCAGGCAAGTACCTCGCGCTCGTCCACAGCCGCGACGAGTCGAACGCCCGGCAGAAGATCGCCGCGCAATTCGTGCTGCTGCAGCGTGATCCGGAATGACCGCCGAACTGCTACCGGGCATGGTCTTCGCCGGATACACGGTGGAATCCCGGCTCGGTGAGTCCGGATCCGTCTACCTGGCCGGCCATCCCAGGCTGCCGCGGCGGGACGCCCTGAAGGTGCTCGCCGCGTCCGACGCCGCGGCGCGGGCGCGCTTGTTGCGCGAAGCCGAAGCCGTTGCCCGGCTGGATCATCCGAACATCGTCGCGGTGCACGATCGAGGCATCGACCAGGGGCGGGCCTGGGTGGCCATGCGATTCGTCGACGGCGTCGACGCCGCCGCCCTGATCCGGCGCGGTCCCGCCGCCCTGCCGACCGCCCGGGTGGTGGACATCGTCGATCAGGTGGCGCGGGGCGTGGACGCGGCCGCCGCCGCCGGGGTGCTGCACGGGGACATCAAGCCGGCGAACATTCTGATCGAATCACCCGCGGGACAGCGGGACCGGGTGTTCGTCACTGACTTCGGCATCGCGGGAAACCCGGGACCGGCCGCAACGCCCGCGATGGTCGCCTATGCGGCGCCGGAGCAACTGGCCGGGGTGGCGATCGACGCTCGCACCGCCGTGTATGGCCTGGGCTGCACCCTGTTCGAATTACTCACGGGCACAAAGCCTTTTCCGGGGACTACGGTCGATGACGTAGTACGCGGGCACCTCTACGCGCCCGCGCCCCGGGCCACCGACCGGGTGCCCGCGCTGCCGCCGGAGATCGACGCGGTCCTGGGACGGGCACTGGCCAAGAACCCGGGCGAGCGGTTCTCCTCCTGTGGCGCGCTGGCGGCCGCGACACGGGCGGCGCTGCTCGGTTCACCACCGAATCCCGCAGCGCCCCGTCCGAACCGGAGGCTACCCATCGCTCTCGCCGGCCTCGCGATCGCCGCGGCGGTAATCGCGGCGGCCATCGCCGTGGTGCGCCACGAGCCGTCCGGCGAACCCGCCGGCGCGCCGCCGATCGCCTCCACCACCGCGGCCGCGTCGATGACCACGTCGGCGAAGAACACGGCGACGACCTCGTGGGGCAGTTACCAGCACACGGTCGCCTACTTCACCGGGCTGCTCCCGCAGACCCAGGATGTGCAGGGCTACAAGGGCATACGATGTTCCGCGGTGAATCGCGAGCTGCAACCGGTGAGCGTCGCCGAGCAATTGCCCGACAGGTTCTGGGTGAGCTGCACCGGCGACGCGGCCCCGGTCGAGCGACTCACCATGAACTGCACGAGCGTGGACCAGAGATATCTCGTGCAGCCACTGAACGGCATGCGGGTCGAGGGCGACCAGAAGTGGCAGCGCCCCTCGGGCACCGGGCGAATCATCTGGGGGACGCGCAACGACAGGGGGCTGCTCCTGATCGACTTCGATCGCGGCAACCGCACGTCCTGCGGGATCGAGGTCGTCGGACTGACCTCCGGCAGCGACCTGTACGACCGGTGGTGGCCCGGCGCACCCCTGTAGCAACGGGATCGGAAACGATCTTCGTCGCGCCACCGCAAATCCGCCGACACTTTCGCATTGCCAATCGAGACCAGTCGGCTCTATCCATTCTTCTAGCGAATTCGAAATACACAGCGGCGCAGAAGAATTCATCACAATAGGACCGCTATCGAGCGAAAGCGGTAGTAGCATATTGCGCGGGAACCGAGTGCGGGCCGATCGATACAAACCCCGCTACCGGAGAGCGCCGTACGTCGGCAGAAATACACCCGGTCCCGGGCGCGGAGGAGCATGCACGCGCATAGTGCACCGGGGGCTGCGTCATGAGTCGCTCCAGGAGGAAATTCATGTCCACTCCTACTACTCGTATTCTCGACAAGGCATTCAAAGAAGAATTGGCCAGGGCCGCCAAGCTCGACAAAAAAGGAATCCGTCCGGTCGGAACCGAAGAGCTGTTTCCGAAACGCACACCGACCAATGTGGAACTGGTACAGGTTTGCCAGAAGGTCTATCTCAAACACAAGGCCGTCCTGGACAAAGCGGTGGACGGCGCGGTCGAGTTCCTCGACAGCCCGGACGGTGTCGCCTATGTGAAAGCGCTCGAGGGTTCGTTCGAGAGCGCCGAGCCCAACCCGCTCAGCGTCGACATCGCCGGGCAGATCGCGCGCAACGGCGCGTTCGACCTCACCGCCGGCGCACCCCAGGGCCTGCGCGGATTCGGCATCGGCGTCTCCGCCGGGGTGAGCGCGGTCGTCGGGCTGCTCGCGGGCGCCGACGTGGTCTTCGATTTCAAAGACGAGGCGCAGGTCCACGGCCGGGTGTGGAAGGGCGGCTCGATCAAGGGCGGGCTCTCCATCAGCGCGGGCCTGGAATTGAGCTTCTGGGTCCAGAAGCCGGTGACCGGCGCCATCGCGGGTCTGCTGCTCGATCTCTACATTCCGACCAAATACGCGCTGGTGCTGTTCATTCGGTTCATGTACATCCAACAGCGGGCCGAGGGCACCACCGAACTCGACTTCAGCGGTGTGTCACTGCAATTCCCGCTGGGCATCGGCCTGCCGCTGCGGCAGAACCAGGAAACCCCGGACGGGGTCATCGCGGCGTTCGCGGCCAAGCAGACCGCCTGGGACCGGCCCCGGCGCGCGACGCTGAAAGTGGTCAACAAGGCGACCGGCGTGGGCACCATCGCGGTGAAGGAAACCGCGACCCTGGAGCTCACGCTCACCAATACCTCCGGTCACGATGTCGCGCTGAGTTCGGGCGCGACGCTGACGATCAATATGCCGTCGTTTTTCTCCGACGCCGATATCAGCAAGATGACCATCAACTATCCGGGCTGGACCTTCGACGATGACGACGGCCGGTTGACCCTGACGCTGTCGAAGAACTCGACCTGGAACTCGGGTTCGGATATCGCGCTGGTCATCACCAATGTCGCCAGCAGCAGTCAGCCGCCCGCGGGCAAACAGTCGTATCCGGGCAAGGTGACGGTCGGGGTGAACGACATCTCCTTCACCGCGCCGATCGGCGTGACCGCCGATTTCAGTCTGGTGTGGGCGAATTCGCAGGCGACGCTCGCGTGGCGGGCCGAGATTTCGCAGGACAGCGGGTTCAAGCTGACCGGTGACGGCGCGGGCACGGTCACCGCGTACGCCCAGCCCGGGAGCACCATCGTCGGGCTCACCACGGCCGTGGACAAGAGCGGGGTGACCTGGGTGCTGGGCTACGTCTTCAACTACAACACCGCCGTCACCGACAAGGTGATCCCGCAGGTCGCCGCCGCGTGGTGGAAGAAGGACGCCCCGAAGGTGGGCAACAACGTCTTCTACGGCACGCCGGTCGACACCTCGGGCACCCAGGCGTTCTGCTGGTTCGCCAACACTTCGCAGAGCGGGGCCGAGCTGCTGATCACGCCGACCTTCGGCTGATCCGGCGGTAGCGCGCACCCGGGCCGTGTACCCGGGATTCCGGATACACGGCGCCGGCGCGAGCCGCGAATCGATGTGTCACAGGAAGATCGGGGACGAGGGCCGCAATGCACCCCATAATGGATCGCCCATCTTCGCCGACGGCTGGTACGACACCCGCCTGCTCAGCTGTCGTTCCGCGATCCGCTCCACCAGCAGCGGTATGAATTCCCGGACCCGGTGGCCGTCGAATTCGCGGTGAATTCCGCGCACTTCCTCGCCGACGACGCGCGCCGCCAGGTAGGGGAATTTGCCGGCCAGCCGGTCGACGAGCTCGCTGATCTGCCGCTCCTCTTCGGATGCCCTCATACTCTGGTCTCGCCTCCATACACGAACGTTGGCCGCCGGCTCCTGTGCCCTTGCCGGCGATCTGGACAACGGCCCGCAACGGACCGTCCCCCGAGTGTCATCCTCGCCGGGCAACTTTTCTGCCCACGAATCCCTTTATGGCACAACTCGTCGGCTATTCGGCACCGCACGTCCTCGACAACGACACCTGCAAGCTACAAATGAAATTGCAACTGCAACAGCGCCTTCCGCCGGCCTAGATCCAGCCCCTCTTGCGCGCCTCGAGCGCGGCTTCATAGCGGTTCGAAACGCCCAGTTTCGCCATCGCGGAGGAGAGATAGTTGCGCGTGGTGCCCGGCGACAGGTGCGCGCGCCGGGCGATATCCTCCACGGGCGCACCGTCGATGGCGTATTCCAGCACATCGGCCTCGCGGGCGGTCAGCAGGGTGTCCCCCGCGCTGATGGCCTCGGCCGCGAGTTCGGGATCGACGTAGCGGCCGCCGCGGTGCACCGTGCGGATCACCTCGGCCAGGGTCGCGGCCGATGTCGTCTTGGGCAGAAAACCCCGAACACCCGCTGCGAGAGCACGTTTGAGGTATCCGGGCCGGCCGTGACTGGTGACGATCAGGGTGCCCGCGCCCGGGGTGAGCCGCTGCAGTTCGATCGCGGTCTCGATGCCGTCGATACCGGGCATCTGCAGATCGATCACCGCCACCGCGACCGGTTCGCCGCGGTCGGCGCGCAACCGCCACACCTCGAGCAGCTCCTCGCCCGAACCGACGTGATCCACGACCTCGAGATCGGCTTCGAGGCCGAGCATGGTGGCCAGCGCGGCGCGCACGAGTGTCTCGTCGTCCGCCAGGAAGACGGGAATCACATTTCCTCCCACTGTATTTCGAGCACGAACCGATCGTCCCGCAGTTCGGCGGTCAGGGTCGCGCCGACCGGCGCGAGCCGTTCGGCGAGGCCGCGCAGTCCCGAACGCTCACCCGGTACGCCCTGCGGGCGATCGTTGCGCAGCGACATGCCCGAGCGTCCCAGCGCCAGGATCGCCGTGCTCGCGCGGGAATGCTCCACGATATTGGTGGTGCCCTCGCGCACCACCCAGGCCGCGACCTCGTGCAGACGTGCGGGCACCTTCGCCGGATCGCCCTCGACGACGAGTTCGCAGCCGACGGCCGACAGCAGCGAGCGCGCCCCCGCGACCTCGCCGCGCAGATCGATGTCCCGGTAGCCGCGCACCAATTGGCGCATCTGGCCCATGGATTCGACCGCGAGGGATTTGACCTCGTCCATTTCCGCCGCGGCGCGCTCGCCCGCGCCCGCACGCGCGAGCACCGCCGCGAGCTCGCTCTTCACCGCGATCGCGGAGAAGCCGCGCCCGACGACGTCGTGCAGGTCGCGCGCGAAGCGCAAACGCTCCTGGGCGACCCGCAATTCCGATTCCACGGCCTTGGCGCGGTCCAGTTCCTCCACGACCCGCAGCCCCCACACCGTGAGAATCGTCGTGCCGACCACGAATCCGCCGCAGAGGAAGGTCATCAGCGCGAAGCCCGCCATCACCGCGGGCGTGGAGCCGAACGCGATTCCGGTCGCCACGCTCACCCCGAGCACCGCCCACCACCGGTGCCGGGCGAAGGAGATCACCGAGAACATGGCCAGGATGGCGATGTAGATCCCCGCCACTCCGGCCTGGGTCGCGGTCCGATCCTCGTCCGCGCTGCGGGCGATCACCATCGCGGCCAGCCAGAGTCCGGTCAGGATCGCGGTGGCGGCCGGCACGATCCACGGGCGCGGCGGCGGCGCGGCGGCCGGGGCGAAGTCCGGCTGGATCTCCACCACGGCGATGGCCGCGACACCCGCGGCCACGATCAGGCCCGCGGACCACCAGGACCCCGCGGTGACCGCCATCGCGACGATCACCACGACCAGGCCCACTTGCAGGATGACCCGGCTGTAGAGCCGGAACTTCGCGGCGGCCGAGAGTCCCCGCCACCAGGACCGCACGCCCATCAGCCGCGGTCGTCCCAGCGGAAGCTCTTGCGAGTCAGCGCGAACGCCAGGACCGTCCATATCGCCAGTGTGGCAAACGGGCGGCCGAGCTCGGCGCAGGTGCCCGCGAAGTCGAGCGTCGCGGCGGCGCTGTCGGCGGTCGCCGTGCGCCCGGAAGCGCCGAGGTACACCAGGTCGGAGATGGCCGCGAACGGCGTCCAATCCGCCACCGCCGCCAGCTGATCGGGCAGCGCACCGCGCAGCCAGCCCATGCCGAGCATCGCGACCGTCATGACCGGGAGCGAGGTGATCTGTGCCGCTTCGGCGTTCTTGGTGACCGCGCTCGTCGCCAGCGCGAGCAGCGAGAACAGCACGATGCCCGCGATCAGGGCCAGCGCCATCGCCGCCGCGTTCACCGGAGCGGGCGCACCGGTGGCGTAGACCACCGCGGCCACCGCGACGGTCGAGGCCACGGTCAGCAGGGCGCCGGGAACGGCAGGGGCGGTCTGGATCTGCCAATCCGCGGCCTCCCCCGTGCGCAGTCGTTTGAGCACGCCCTCCCCGCGCCGCGTGGTGATCATCGAGAGCACCGAGTAGTACTGCACGAACAGCAGGGACACCAGGGTGATCAGTTCCAGGGTCGAGGCCGCGATGGCCGCGGTCGGCTCCCCGTCCCTGATCAACAGGAAGTAGGTGGCCAGCGACGTGCCCACCGGGAAGAGCACGCCCATCCAGACCAGCGTCTTGTTCCGGCGGAACTGCAGGTATTCGGCCTTGGCCAGCGCGGCGAGCGGCCGGCGCCGGAAGGCGGGGGCCGAGGTGACGGGGGTCGAGGTGGCGGTCATCGGGTGGCTCCGATCGGTTCGGGCGTTGCGGCGGGGGCCGATTCGTCGGCGATGTCGAGGAAGACCGCCTCGAGCGAGGCTGCGCGGGCTTCCAGTCCGCCGAGGCGCACATCGTGATCGCGAGCCCAGCCCAGCAGCGTGAGCAGATGGCCCTGGAGATCGTGGGTGGACACGGTGACGCGCGCGCCCGCGTCCACGCTCGCCCCCGGCAGGTGCGGCAACGGCAGTCCGGGATGGTCGAAGACGATGCGGGCGGGGTGGCCGTCGACGATCTCACGCAGCGTTCCGGTGCGGGCGACCGCGCCGCCGTGCATGATCGCGATGCGGTCCGCCAGGGCCTCGGCCTCGTCGAGGTAGTGCGTGGTGAGCACGATCGTCACCCCGGCGGCCTTGAGGTCCGCGAGCAATCGCCAGGTGTCCCGGCGGCTTTCGGGGTCGAGCCCGGTCGTCGGCTCGTCCAGGAACAGCAGGCGCGGCTGCCCCAGCAGGGCGCAGGCCAGATCGACGCGCCTGCGCTCGCCACCGGAGAGCGCGCCGACCCGGACCCCGGCCCGGCCGCCGAGATCCACCAGGGTCAGCACGGCGTCCACGGTGGTGGGGTCGCTGCAGGTCCCGCGCCACATCTCCAGGGTCTCGGTGACGGTCAGCTCCGCGGGTAAACCCCCGGACTGCAACATGATTCCCACCTGGGCGCGGACCTGGGCGCGGTCGCGCCGCGGGTCGAGGCCGAAGACCTCCACGCCGCCGCCGGTCGGTGCGGCGAGTCCTTCCAGCAGATCGAGCGTGGAGGTCTTGCCCGCGCCGTTGGTGCCGAGCAGCGCGAAGACCTCGCCCTCCCCGACCCGCAGGTCCACGCCCTTCACCGCCTCGAAGGCGTTCTTGCCGCTGCCGTAGGTGCGGCGCAGGCCGTGCGCGACGATGACGTCGGTGCTCGGCGGTGGATTCCGGAAATGGCGTTGATCGGTGATGGTCACGCCATCAACGGTCGCGAATTCGGCTCGGCGTCAGTAGTACGCGCAGTCACCGAAGTGCGGCGGGTTCGTCATGGTTCGGCCGTGACAAATGTCAGCGCGCCGCCGCGCCGAGGTTCACGGTTTGCGCGCCACGCCGCAGTAGCAGGAGACCCTGGCGTCGTGCGCGGGCGAGATGTCGGTGGGTTCGACGGGACGCCATCTGTGCGGCGGCACCACACCCGGCGTGGCCAGCTCGAGGCCGCCGAACCACGAGGTGACCTCGGCGCGGGTGCGGACCTGCGCGGGTAGTCGGCGGACCCGGTAGACATCCTGGGCGGCCACGACCTGCGCGGGGGCGAAATCGGCTGTGATGGTGCAGATCACGAGGTAGGAGCCGGGAGCCAGGGCGGCCAGGATGTCGGACACGATCTTGTCGACGTCCGCCTCGACGAAGTGCAGCAGCGCGATCATGCTCACTCCGACCGGCCGGGACAGGTCCAGCAGCCTGCCCAGTTCCGGTGCGGCCAGGATGGATTGCGGATCGGTGACGTCGCCCTCGATGTAGGTGGTCGTGCCCGGGGCGCCGCCGGTCATGAGCGCGCGGGCGTGTGCCAGCACCAGCGGGTCGTTGTCGACGTAGACCACCCGGGCATCGGGTGCGGTCTCCTGCGCGATCTGGTGCAGGTTGGGTTCGGTGGGGATGCCCGTGCCGATGTCGAGGAACTGCCTGATGCCGGCCTCGGCCAGAAAGCGCGTGCTGCGGTGCATGAACTGGCGATTGGCCCGGGCCGCGGTGCGGATGTCCGGCCAGGCCAGCAGGATCTCGGCCGCGGCTTCGCGATCGGCCTCGTAGTTGTCCTTGCCGCCCAGGAAGTAATCGTAGATTCGGGAGGTGTGCGGCTGATCCAGCGGGAAAACCCTGTCCATCGAACCCCGCTTCACTCGCCCGGAACGATCACACCCTGTAGTCACAGGCTAAGGCGTCGGCGCACCGGACCACGGGGTTTCGTTCGGAAGGATTGCGGCCCTTGCGGTTCCATTGCTGCCCGTGCGGGCCTGTCCGGATCGCCCACGTGGCCCGCGGGCAGGCCCCTGGTCATCACGAGGTTCCACAACGGTTGAAGGGAAAACTGAGAAATCGCCATGATCAGCTTCGGGCCGTGGATCATTGGCGAGGTGTCGTCGATCAAGAGTCGAGTCGCCCACGTCACCGCCGATCTCGCGGACCTGTACCGCGATCTGCACGCGCATCCCGAGCTGTCCTTCGCCGAACATCGCACCGCGGCGATCATCGCCCGGCGCGCCAAGGCGCTGGGGTGCGAAGTGACCGAGAAGCTCGGCGGGACAGGCGTGGTCGCCCGGCTGGCGAACGGCCCCGGGCCGCTGGTGCTGCTGCGCGCGGACATGGACGCGCTGCCGGTGCGCGAGCAGACCGGGCTGCCCTACGCCTCGACCGCCACCGACCCAGGCAGCGGCGAACCGGTCATGCACGCCTGCGGGCACGATATGCACATCGTGTGCCTGCTCGGCGCGCTCGACGCGCTGGCGACCGCCCGGGACCGGTGGTCCGGCACCGTGCTGGGGGTGTTCCAGCCCGCCGAGGAGGTGGGCCGGGGCGCACAGGCCATGGTCGAGGACGGCCTGTTCGACCGCTTCGGCACGCCGGAAATCGTGCTCGCGCAGCACGTCCTGCCGATCGCCGCGGGCACGGTCGCCACCCGGCCCGGCGCCATCCTGTCCGCCAACGACAGCCTGCGCATCACCCTGCACGGGCGCGGCGGGCACAGCTCCCGGCCCGAGACCACCATCGATCCGATCGTCATGGCGGCGGCGACGGTGCTGCGGCTGCAGACCATCGTCTCGCGCGAAGTGGCCGCGACCGATCAGGTCGTGATCACGGTCGGCACCCTGCACGCGGGCACCAAGGAGAACATCATCGCCGATCAGGCCGAGCTCGGGCTGAGTGTGCGGACCTATTCCCCCGAATCGCGCGCCCGGGTGCTCGAGGCCGTGCGGCGCATCGTGCACGGTGAGGCCGCCGCCGCGGGCGCGGACCGGACCCCGACCATCGAGACCCTGACCCGATTACCGGTCACCTTCAACGACGCTGTCGCACTGGACAAGACATGCGGCGGGCTGCGCGCGGCCCTGGGGGCCGATCAGGTGCTGGACATGGACGCCTTCCCGGCCAGCGAGGACGTCGGCATCCTGGCCGAGGCCGCCGGTGCGCCGCTGTCCTTCTGGTTCTTCGGCGGGGCCGATCCGGCGAAAGTGGCGGCGGCACAGCGCCGGGGCACGGCCGATCAGGAGCTGCCGATGAACCACTCGCCGAATTTCGCCCCGCTGGCCGAGCCCACCATCGGCCCCGGCGTCACCGCTCTGACCGCGGCCGCCCTGGCCTGGCTCGAACCCCGGAATCGATGACGGTCCAGAACTGAACAAACTAGACAAATTGCCATTGTTATCCGATGGCAATTTGTCCGGTTAGTCATTCCATTCCCATCACAGCTACTATTCAGCAACGTTGATTGTCAGTCGCGAGGGCGCGCGAATCACGTTGTCTTCCTGTTCAGTTTAGCGATGGCATTGCCACACCCGGCGACGGCTCCTGCGCGGGTGTGGTACATCCAGCAAATTCCGGGAAAGGATCCATACACGTGTCGGTATCTGGCGGATCTCGTATGCCTGTCGACGGATGCGATATCCGGAACCGCAATTCTGATCCGCAGTGGTTTGTTTCCGCATTCCACGTACCCCGCCACGGAACCGGGTCCGCCGATCAGGTGGAACGGTTACGTGAGCTGCGGGCCCGCATCCTCTACGACAACGGCCGGCGGCCGGAGTTCCGCGACGCCGCGGGGGCCCACGTCGACGACCAGGAATTAGATTACGGTGCCTGGCATTTCGTGGCGCGGCGGCACCCGGACGGACCCGTGCTCGGCTACATCCGGCTCTCCACCCCGGACACCGGCGCGCTGTTCCAGTCCCGCACCCACCTGGGCGCGGCGCGGTACGAGCAGCTGCTGACCGCGGAGGGCGCGGCGGTCGGCGACACCTATGAACACAGCAGGCTGGTGGTCGAGCAGCGCGCGCGCAAGCTCGGGCTGGGGGCATATCTGAACGCGGTCGCGATCGGGGCGGCGCATCACCTCGGCGCCCGGCTCATGATCGGCACCTCCGGCACCCGGGACGGGCAGGATCGCTTTCACGGCCGGTTCGGGTTCGCGCCCGTGGCCGGGACGCGCTGCTACGTCGAGCGGTACACCGAAGAGGTGGTCATCCTGGTGCACCGGACTGCCGCGGGAGCCGGCGAGTACACCGGACTGGTGGCGCGGATGCGGGACGAGTTCCCGCTACTGGTGACCGACGATCTCGACGCCGCACCGGCGGCGCGGCGCGAAAGCCCGGACGTGCCAGCGGCTCTGGCGACCGCGCGGCACGGCGAGACCGACGCGTGGCGGCCGGTGCTGTTCGAGCCGCATCGCGCCGACGACTACGCGGCCATGACCGACCTGCTGGAATCGGGCCGGGTGAACGCGGTGCACGACACCATCACCGCGCAGTTGGCCGAACTGATCGGATGCCGCGAGCCCCAGCAGCGCTATGCCGGAGCCGAACTGGAGCGCCGGATCGAGGAGCAGCTGGCCGGGGTCGAGCCGTGGGCCTACGGCTCGTGGGTCTGGTACCCGTGGTCGGGACGCCTGGTGCACGTGCTGCCGCGCGAGGAGTTCCGGCTGGTGCGCACCGACCGCAATCGCGGCAAGATCCAGCGGCCGCAGCAGCGCCGGTTGCTGGGGGCGCGCATCGGGGTGGTGGGGCTCTCGGTCGGCAACAGCGCGGCGGTCACGCTCGCGCTCGAAGGGGTCGGCGGCGCGTTCCGGCTCGCGGACTTCGACGAGCTGAGCCTGTCGAACATGAACCGGCTGCGGGCGGGCGTGCAGCATCTGGGGCTGGCCAAGACGGTGATCTGCGCCCGGCAGATGTTCGAGATCGACCCGTACCTGGACATCGAGATCTACAGCGGCGGACTGCACGCGGACAACATGGCGGAGTTCTTCGGGGGCGAGCACGAGCGAATCGATCTGCTGGTCGAGGAGTGCGACACACCGTACGTCAAGATCGCGGCCCGGGAATGCGCTCGCGCACTGGGTATTCCGGTGGTGATGGACTGCAACGACCGGGGCATGCTCGACATCGAGCGCTTCGATCTCGAGCCCGATCGGCCGCTGCTGCACGGCAGAATCGGCGATCTGCGCGCCGCGGATCTACCCGAACTCACCGCGCAGGCCACATCGGATCTGATTCTGGCCATGGTCGATGCCGAGCGCATCAGCCCCGAGCTGGCGGACTCGTTCGGGCAGATCGGGCGGACCCTGAGCAGCTGGCCGCAATTGGCCTCGGACGTGGCCCTCGGCGGCGCGCTCGTCACCTCGGCAGCGCGGCGCATCCTGCTGGGCGCGCCCTGCGCCTCGGGCCGGTTCTACGTCGACCTCGACGTCCTGATCGCACCCGAGCACAACACCGCCCGCGAACTGGACGGGGCCCTGACATGACGATGTCGTACGCACCCCGGGACAGCCGTTCGCAGTCCGTGCGCCCGCCGGCGCCGCTGCCGATCACGGTGTCCGGCTCCGCGATTCATCTGCCCGAGACCGTGGTGACCAACGCGGATCTGGCCCGGACCCTGGACACCTCCGACGAATGGATCGTGCGGCGCACCGGCATCCGCGAACGCCGCCGGCTCGCGCCGGAGGCGGCGGTCTCGGACATGTGCGTCGCGGCCGCGCCCGCGGCACTGGCCGAGGCGGGCGTGCGGGCGAGCGAGCTGGACGCGGTGATCGTGGCGAGCTACACCTTCGATCAGCCGCTGCCCTCGACGGCGCTGATGGTCAAGGAGCGCCTCGGCGCGTGGCGCGCGCTGCCGATCGATATCACGCAGGCGGCGTGTGCCAATGGGCTGCAGGCGATCCTGCTCGCGGCGCATCTGCTGAGCGTGTCCGCGCGCACGGTGCTGATCGTGGCCGCGGACTGCGCGTCCCGGGTCACCGATCCGCGCGACCGCACCGCCGGGGTGTTCTTCGGCGACGCGGCGGGCGCGGTCGTGCTCTCCCGCACCGAAACCCCCGGCGCGGGATTGCTGGCCTGGGACTTCGGTTCCCGGCTCTCGCACGAGGTGGAGATCCGGGCGGGCGGCTCGCGCCTGCCCAGTAGCGAGCGGACCGTGGCCGACCGGGAGCACTACCTGCGCATGGACGGGCGAGCGGTGTGGGAGACCGCTACGCGGCGCCTGCCCGAGAGCATGCGCGCCGCCGCCGAGCGGGCCGGGCTGGGGATCACCGAGATCGACCATTTCTTCCTGCACCAGGCCAACATCAATATCCTGACCGCCGCCATGACCGAGCTCGGGGTGCCCATGGAGCGGGCTCCGGTCACCCTGGACGAACTCGGCAACACCGGGTCGGCGGGGGTGCTCACCGCCCTGCACCGGGCGCGGCACGAGGGCCGGGTGGGCGGCGGGGACACGTTCCTGCTGTCCGCCATCGGGGCCGGATTCCAGTGGGGGACGCTGTGTTTCCGGGCGCCCTGACCTGATCGGCGCGCGGCCGGTCCGCCGGTGCAGGCGGCGGACCGGCTGGCGTGCGGGCAATTGGGTCAGGCCCAGTATGACTACGTGGCCAGGCCCGGCGCGACAACGGGATCAGGCCCGGCGCGGCTACGGGGCCAGGCCCAGCGCGGCTACGGGGCCAGGCCCAGCGCGGC
>NZ_JBEXUS010000100.1:0-29826 GCF_040614455.1 Nocardia sp. NPDC005978 | reverse complement strand
GCGACTCTGCTAGAGCGCTGCCCCGCAGCCGAAACCGCAAAGCCAAGGCCAACAACAAAGGACCATCGGTGTTCACTCCAGTGGCCTACGTAGCCGAGACCCACACGCACCCTTCATCTTCCGACGGGGTTCGGGAGAACAAGCAAGAACAACGCGGCAGTGCTGGTTACCTCGCCTGCCGTACCCGACCTCGGCTCCCCAGCTGGGAGCTGATTCGCCCTCCCAGCGTGGCTGGATGGCCGTGGGAACCTTCTCGAGCTCTACAGACACAAGATCCGTCATCGCTGAATGTCGGTACTGCCTCAGGTGATTGTGTTGAGCGGTAGTCGATTCGAGGGTCGCTCGTACCCCCGCCGGTGGTGGATCCCGTTTATCGGCCCGGGAGGGCTGGTACCGCCGTCGAGGCTCCCACCGGACCCCGCTGCTACTCCGTTATCCAGGCTGCTCTTCCTGCGGTAGGGCACCCCACCGCAGCCTCACTCCCAAACGTGACAACGCTGGTTCTCGTTATCCAGTCTGCTCTGCCCCGGGAGGGCTGGAACCGCACCCCGCCCCTCCCCCGCTGGTACCCGCCGTCTAGGCAGTTCTCCCCCCGGCAGAGCTGGAACCGCCGCCCGACCTCCCCGACCGCACCCCGCTCGTACTCGTTATCCAGGCTGCTCCCCCGGAAGGACTGGAACTGCAGCCCGACCCCCCATCGGTCCCCGCTGGTTCTCGTTATCCAGTCGTCCTCGAACCCAGCCAATCTCCCAACCCTCCGATACACCGGCGACCCGGCCACGCACACGAGAAGCGAAGCCCACAACCACCACCGAATACTCACCCCCAGGACAGTCGCAACCCCTCGAGCTCCGAACTCCCCAGAACCGCCGCCACCACCTCCGGCGGGCCGGTTACCTTCGTCCCCCAGAGATCCCAGTCCGACCACGTGATCCAGGACCGATCCGCGGCCCACAGATTCGACGGGGATCCTTGACCGCCGGGGTGGTCGTAGAGCTCGGCAGCCGAGCCGAGCGGGCCCGACACCGTTATGCCGGTATCGAACTCACCGCTCGCACCCGGGCCGAAGTAGGCGACGCAGGGCGTGGCCGCTCCCCGCGGGGAGCATGCGGTCAGGACCTCAAGAAGCACGTGCCAGGACTCACGGTCGAGTGAGCCCTCGGCGGGTGGGCGGATGCTGACCGGCCAGCTGCCGTTGGTCGTCGCGCCGGGGAGACAGCGGTAGCAGGGCAGCATGCCCTCGGGCACAGGCTGCTCGCCCAGGCGATCGGCCAGCTCGGCCCAGCGCAGTCGCCGCCAGCCCGGGCCGGGATGCCGGGATCGGCCCACCGAGCTTCCGATCTCCACCGAGCGGGCGTCGATCTCGGCGAGGCCGGGGAGGGAGAAGGGTTCCTTCGATCCCGCGGCGAGACGGTGTTGCCGGACGTCGTTGTAGGTGAGTTCCGATGGTGCCGAATCGTGTTCGTACATCGCGTGCAGCAGCCAGACGGCGTCGGGGGTCGACGCTGTTTCATAGCCGCACCATCCGATGTCCGTGTCCGGGGTGCCGAGCCATGAAACAAGGGCTCTATCTGCGATGTTCCAACTCACCGGCCCAGCGTAGCCAGGCGAGGACGGCACGGGCATCAGGTTTTCGGGGAGGGTTCGAGCAGCACGATCGGGATGACTCGGGGGTGGGCGAGGCGCTGGAAGAAGTCGTAGCCGGGGTAGGTTTCCGCGCAGATCGGCCAGAGTGCCGCTCGCTCGTCGGCGGTCGCCACGCGAGCGCGCACATGGCGGATTTCGGCGCCGAGTTGGATCGTGGTCTCGGGGTTGGCTACGAGGTTGTGGAACCACGCGGGGTGTGCGGGTTGGCCGGCCTTGGACGCGATCACCGCGATCACATCGCCACTCTCGCAATAGATCACCGGTGAGGTGCGGTGGATGCCGGATCGGGCTCCCACGTGGTCGAGGAGCAGGATTCGGGCGTTCGGCCGACCCGGTAGATGACCACCGAGTCGGCCGCCGGTTCTGCGGTAGAGGGCTACGTGCGCCCGGGTGGAACGGCGGCCGAAGTAGATTCCACGCCTGTTCGCGAATTGCGATATCGAATCGACCGTGCGGCCCAGTCGCGACGGAAACGATTGCGTCCGATCGGCTTTGCCCGTTCCGGCCATGAGCTCTCCCCCATACTCTTGCGGCCGCCTGCGCGGCCCGAGGCAAGTATGCGTTCAGCTCTGAAATCTACCTCGCGATGACCGCTATTCGGGGACCCCGCCTCCGGAGGAGCCCGAGGCGAACGGGGACTGGTCGGGGCTGCCCAGCAGTGCTGTCAGCAGGGGGTTCACCACGAGTTGATCGAAAGAGCCGGAAGGTAGGCCGCAGGGGCTGTTGTCGGCCGGGCATGCCGTGCCGAACGGGGATTCGGTGCTGCCGGAACCGATTACGAGGATGGCGGCGTCCACGCCCCAGCTGCCGGTGGAGCTGCCGGTGTTCGCGGCGGCAGCGGTGCCCGTCGTCGCCGCGAGTGCGCCACCCACTACCGCACCGGTGAGGAGTATGCCGGTCAGATATCGCTTCAAGTGTGCCTCCAGATTGGCGATCTCGATGGCAGATGCTAACGAGCGACAGAAGTGAAACGTAGACGATTCAAGAAAGGGACGCACCCCGAAAATCTGGGGCTGGATTCATCGGTGTCCATGCCGAAAACTATTGCGCCACTGTTTATTGCGGCCGGGCAGGGAACAGCATCTCGGTTGCCGCGCGCAGTATCTGGTTGGCGCGCAGGAGCGTGGTGCAGGTCGCGGGATCGCAGACTCGGTGGGCGGCGCGAGCCTGGGCGGCTTCGATCACGCCGAGGTAGGCGTCGGTGGGGAAATCGCAGTCGGCGAGCTGGGCGGATCGAGTGGCGATGGCGTCGCTGACGGAGTCGCCGAGCCGCGAGGCGGCGGGCGGAAGTGGTTGACCTTCGGGAAAATTCATCGGATTACCGCGCTTCGGGGTGGTCGGGAGCGGCGAGGCGGAGGCGGCAGTTGGGGAGGTAGGGATTCTGGCGGGTGAAGACGGTGTGCCCGGTCGTGACGCAGGTATGCATCGTGGCAAGAGGGTATCGGTAGCCGCCCTCGAGGATGATCGCTTCGCCGGTGATGGCCGTGATACGCAAGCGGGACAGGACAATGCCGCGAGTTTGGGACAGTTCCACGACGCGCGCGCCGGGGCGCACCCACGCCGGTAGGGCCGGAGCGGGCTCGGCCGGCGCGCCGATGTCGAAGGCCAGCAGTGCTTTCGCCTGCGCCTTGCGGCGGCAGATGGAGGTCGGGCAATCGCGGTGGGCGGACAGCTCTTGTCGGGCACGATCGACGGTCAACTCACCGCCCGGAAGCGGGTCGTGATCGAGTTGCTTTGCGGCAGGGCTCATTCGGCATCTCCGGTCGGCTCAGCTGCGGATATTTGGATCCGGCAATCGAGACATTCCCGCCTTCGATCATCCCCGGATAAGACAAGTACACAACAGAACTTCTCGAACTGAAACGTTCACACAGAAATCCATGCGGAATACACTGAACTTTCAGCCAGACACATTTCAGCAGGAACAGAACCCAAATAGCGAGGCTAACAAAATGGTTGGCTCGACTCTTCCACGCAGAGCGCTTGGACGGCTGCTGCGTGAACTCCGAAAGAAGTCTCAAAAGTCCCAGCTTTCAGCAGGTTTGGCCATCGACATGTCACCGCCGAGTATCAACAGATTGGAAGCGGGACAGCGAGTCAAGATCAGCACTCCCCAGTTCAGCGCACTACTGGATCTGTACGCGGCCAGCGCGGATCAACGCGCGCAGGTTCTCGCGTTGGTGGAGGAGACGAAGGCAACCAAGGGTGACCCGAAAGGCGGTTGGTGGCGCGCCTATTCGGATGTGGTGGGTAGCCACTTCGATCACTACATGGGGCTCGAAGAGGTATGCAACAGGTTCACCGCATTTCAGCTGACCCTGTTACCCGGGTTGCTTCAGACGCCCGAGTATCGCCGGTCGATGATCGTCACCAATGACCCCGACATGTCCGGCGTCGACATCGAGCGACGAATCGAACTGGCAACGCGCCGACAAGCCAGGATTCAGGAAGGTGACACCTTTCTAGTCGACGTTCTGCTGTCGGAGTCGGTGCTGCGACACCAGATCGGCGGCCCAGCGGTGATGTCCGATCAGTTGATCCATCTGACCGAGGTCGGGCAGATGTCGAACGTGTCCATACGGGTCGTACCTCACAGCGTGGGTAGCTACCTCGGCCTGATCGCCCAATCGTTCATTCTGCTCGAGTTCCCACCCCTGCGCGACCGAGGCTTGATCGAACCGCCAGTGATCTTCATCGAGGAATGGGAAGGTGCCCTGTTCCTCGAAGAGGACAAGGCCATACAGCGTCACAGAAATGCGGTCGCGGACATCCGCCGCGTAGCGTTGGATGAAGACGCCAGCAGGCAGCTGCTCGTCGGCTTTGCGAAGGAGTACTCAGCGTGAATATTGCCGTGACCGGCGCGAACTGGTTCAAGAGCAGCTACAGCCGCCCCAACGGGGAATGCGTAGAGGCCGCTCACCTGGCCGAAGGCATGGTCGGCGTGCGGGACTCGAAGAATCCCGCCGGACCCGCGCTCGTCTTCGACGGAAATGCCTGGGATGCCTTCGTTTCCGAGCTGAAGGCCGGAACCTTCGATCGCTAGCTCCCGGAGGATCGATACCTCCGGGAGCCCGGGCGGCGAATGCTCAGGAGGGCTTGCACTCGATGGTCGCGTACTTGGCGATGCCGCGCCATTCGGTCTGGGCCAGGCCCTTGGCCTGGCGCAGGTTCTTGCGCGCTTCGACGGTGACGGCGGGGAGCGGGTCGCCGCCCCAGGTCTCGGCGGTGCAGACGTAGGTGCGGGGCGCTGCCGCGGCTGCGGAAGGCGTTCCCGCGACGGCGAACACCGGAGCCACCGCCATGACGGCGGCGGGGAGGGCGGCCAGATACTTGACGTTCAACGACGTCTCCTCACGGTGGTCTCGAGATATGCGACCGTGCGGGCGGGCGCGCTACCCGACGGCAGGGGAGATTCTCGCACGTGCGGCGGGTTTCGGCCGGGCTAGGCGGGCCACTCGTAGGCGATGCCGGTGAGCTTCTCGCTCATGCGCCAGAGTGCGCGGGCCTGGGCGCGACTGTAGGCCAGCGGGTTTCGCAGTGTGCGCCGCGGATAGCCGAGGGTCTCCAGCGCGGGGCCGACGTAGGAATTTCCCGCCAGGCCGGGGACGGCCGCGGCGTACAGCTGCGGCAGTGCTCCCATCCGATCCGATTGCGCCAGCGCTACCAGCGCGCGCTGCTGCAACGCGGAAATGCGCGCGGTCCAGCCCTGCTCGGGGGTCGATTCATAGAGGTTGGTCGCGGACAGGCCCGGGTGCGCGGCCACCGCGATCAAGGGCGTGCCGTGCGCGCGGGCGCGGCGGTCCAATTCGGCGGTGAACAGCAGGTTCGCGAGTTTGGACTGGCTGTACGCGAGCCAGCGCAGGTAGATCACGCGCCAGTTGGGGTCGAGCCAATTGATCACGCCGCCCCAGGCGGCGATGGAGGACACCGTCACCACGCGGGGCGCGGGCGCGCGCAGCAGCGCGGGCAGCAATAGCCCGGTCAGGGCGTAGTGGCCGAGATGATTGGTGCCGAATTGGGCGTCGAAGCCCTCGGCGGTGCGCGCGCTGCGCGGTAGCGCCATGACGCCGGCGTTGTTGACCAGCAGGTCGATCGGGACATCGCGCACGTCGAGGTGGTCGGCCGCGCGCCGCACCGAGGCGAGGTCGGCCAGATCCAGCGGCAGGACTTCGGGTTTGGGCCCGGTGGCTCCGGCCGCGACCGATTCCAGCGCGGCCGCGGCCTTGATCTCGTTGCGGCAGGCCATGAGTACGTGCGCGCCCTTGGCCGCCAGCGCCTCGGCGGTGCGCAGGCCCAGGCCGCTGTTCGCGCCGGTGACCACGGCGGTCTTGCCGCTGAGATCGGGGATATCGGCGGCCGTCCAGCGCCGGGCGATCAAGGGCGGGTTCGCCGGTTTCGCCGCGGCCGTGTGCACCTGTGCCATCACCTTCACGCTCCTCTTACGCACGACATTATCGTCTGAGACAGACTAGCCGCTCGTGTTAGGCTGCGACAGTTCTCGCGGCGGGCCGCCGTCGCCTACCGATCGGATCGAGGGGGCCACGATGGCCGACCACCACAACTACGGCACGGCGCTACGGATCCCGCCCAGCCCCTTCGAGCGGGCGGCGCGCGAGCTGTTCGCCGAATTCACCGCCTGGCTCGCGCCCCGGGCACACCGGGCTCGAAAGGCCGTGCTCGCCGAACTCGCGCGCGCCGTATTCGTCATGGCGACACTGGGATTCGCACTGGTTGCCGCGGCATACGGCACGATCTACTTCTTCGCTTTCCTGGTCGAGCTCCTCGGGCAGTGGATGCCGCACTGGGCCGCGCTGGGGCTCACCTCTGCGATCATGCTGGTCCCGGCGGGGATCGCCGCGCTGCTCGGGGTGTGGCAGATCTTCCGGCTGCGCAGCGTGCGGGCCGCTCGCGGGGCGGCCGGTGCGGCCAACGCGGCGCTGGTGCGATTCGGCAGGCGAAACAGCCAGGGCGCCAATAGTTTCTGAACAAGCCCGCAGATCATCGCTCGGCAGAATCCCATACTGCCCGCTATCGTGTCTGAGACAATTGAGGCGGGTGGTCGAGGCCGAGGGCCCGGCGCAGCCGCCCTGCGGTTCTCCAGAAAGCAGCCGAGCCATGTTCGAAACCCTTGTCGTCGCGGCGGTCGTACTCCTGGTGGCGGGCGGGATCGCCGCCGCGATCACCGCCGTGTTCCTGCACCGATGGCGGCGCGCGGTCCTGGCCGGCGGCGGCTTCGCGGTACACCCCCTGGCTGCCGAACAGGTCGATGAATTCCTCGCCGATCGCGGTGTTTTCGCGGTCACCGCGACCAGGGAATTCACAGCTCCCGCCGCGAAGGTCTGGGACGCACTGCAACTCGACGGCGGTTTCTCCTGGCTGCCGCTGATCACCGGCATTCGCTATCGCGACGGCTCCCGGAGCGTGGGCGCGATGCGCAGTTTCGACGCACCGCTGTTCGCCGTCCAGGAACGCGTCGTCACCCACACCCCGCACACCCGCCTCACCGTGACCGGCACCAGAATCTCGATTCCCGTGCTGGTCAGCGGATTCGCGCAGGATTACCGGCTCACCGAGCACGACGGCCGCACCACGCTGGCCTGGACGATCGCCGTGCGACCGCGCGTCGGCGGCTTCCTGCCGCTGCGCTGGGGCGCTCCGTTCGCGCGCCCGTTCGCGGCCTGGGCGATCAAGGGCCTCGGCACGCGGATCTGAGCTTCACCCCACTCGCGCGGACACCGGCGGCTACCCTCGTCAAGACCGCAATATCATTGCCGTGCTTGCTGATTGGTCGCTAAGGGGTTCCACAGTGAATACACTCGAGACCTTCTCCACCCGCGGCGGCGGCTTTCGCGACGTGGTCATCACCGCGGTCGAGATGACCACGTCTATCGCCGCCGATACCGAGGGCACCTGGCAGGGTTTGCTGGCCGGAGCGAGCGGGATCGGCAAGCTCACCGATCCGGAACTGACACGGCTCGAGCTGCCGGTGACGATCGGCGGCAAACTCGTCGCCGATCCCACCGAGGAATTGGACCGGGTTCGCAAGCGGCGCATGTGCTACGTGCAGCAGATGTCGTACGCCATGGGAAAACGGCTGTGGGACACCATCGGACGGCCCGAGGTGGATCCGGATCGACTCGGGGTGTGCATCGGCACCGGACTGGGCGGGGCGGACAGCATCGTCGAGGCCAATGACGCCATGCGCGATCACGGGTATCGGAAGGTCTCGCCCTTCGCGGTGCCGATGTCCATGCCGAACGGGGTATCGGGCGTGGTGGGGCTCGAGATCGGCGCGCGGGCCGGACTGGTCACGCCGGTGTCGGCGTGCGCCTCCGGATGCGAGGCGCTGGTGCACGCGTGGCGGTCGATCGTGCTCGGGGAGGCCGACATGATCGTGGCGGGCGGGGTCGAGGGATACATCAATCCCGTTGCCGTCGCCGGATTCTCCATGGCGCGGGCGGTCAGCACGCGCGCCGAGGAACCCGAGCGCGCCTCACGGCCCTTCGATCGGGATCGGGACGGATTCGTGTTCGGCGAGGCCGCGGCGCTGCTGGTGGTCGAGGCCGAGGAGCACGCGCTCGCGCGCGGGGCCGAACCCCTGGCTCGACTACTCGGGGCGGGACTCACCGCCGACAGCTACCACCTGGTCGCGCCCGATCCGGATGGCGTGGGATGCGCGCGGGCCATGCGCCGCGCACTGCAGACCGCCGGGGTGAGTCCGGCCGAGGTCGATCACGTCAACGCGCACGCCACGGGCACCACCATCGGAGATCTGGCCGAGGCCAAGGGCATTGCCGCCGCCGTGGGCACGCACCCGGCGGTGTACGCGCCGAAATCGGCGCTGGGACACTCGGTGGGTGCGGTCGGGGCGCTGGAGGCGATCCTGTCGGTGCTGACGCTGCGCGATCAGGTGATACCGCCGACCCTCAATCTCGACAATCTGGATCCCGAGATCGATCTCGACGTAGTGCACACGAAACCGCGCCGGACCGCGGTGGAATTCGCGCTCAACAACTCGTTCGGGTTCGGCGGTCACAATGCCGCCGTGCTGTTCGGGCGCTACTGAGCCGCCACCTCGCGGGCCCGGAACCGACTCGGCCACGCCGCTGAACCACACACAGCCGGCCCGATTCTCAGTGGTCCGCGCGCTCCCGGAGTTTTCGAGCCAGGTAATCGTCCAGGCGGGTCAGGGCCGCGGGGCGGGACCAGCGGGCGCGCAGGCGGGTCAGGCGTTCGGGCTCGAGCACCCGGGCCGCAATGCGGGCGCCGCCCGGGGACACGCGGTTCGCCAGGTACAGAGCCCGGGCCTCGATGGGGGTGGGCACCACCGCGGGGTTGCGAGCCGCGACGCGAACGATGGTGCGGGCGATACTGTCCGGGCCGTGGGTCACCCAGCGTTCGTCCGGATCCGCCGTGCCTCGCGCCGTGCGGGCCGCGTCCGATGCCGCCGCGGCGGTGGGGCCGTCGGCATCATGCTCCTCGTAGATACCGGTCGGCACCAGCGCGGGACAGACGGCGGTAACGCCCACCCCGGTTCCAGCGAATTCCAGCCGCAGCCCTTCGGTGAGCATCTGGGCGGCCGCCCTCGTCGCGCAGTACGGGGTGCTGGACGGAATCGGAGCAAAGGCGGCCACCGACGTGACATTGATGATTCGCCCGCCTCGCCGAGAGGCGATCATCTGACGTCCGAAATGGGTGCAGCCGTGCACCAGTCCCCAGACGTTCACACCGAGCAGGCGCTCCCAGTCCTCGAGGGTATGTTCGAGAAACGGCCCGGCCGTGACGAATCCGGCATTGTTCACCAATACCCGCGGAGCACCGAAGTCGGCGTGCACGTCCTCGGCGAAGCTTTCCATGGCCGCCGCGTCGGCCACGTCGACCGCGAACGGCGTGGCCGTGCCGCCGAAGGCGTCGATCTCCTCGACCGTGCGCACCGCGCGGGCCTTGTCGATGTCGGCGACGATCACCACGGCTCTCTTGCGGGCGAAGCGATGGGCGACCGCGCGGCCGATGCCGTCGCCGGCGCCGGTGACGACGACAACCTCATTGTCGAAGCCTGGCATGAGCTGTCCCCTGATTCCGCGGCTGCGGTGCTGCGTTCCTCTACTATCACCATCTGTCCCAGACAGTGTACACTCTGTCTCTCCAGCCGGAGGAGAGACGAGCCATGAACCCCTTTCACCCGGAACTGGCGGTGGTGACCGGCGCGGGCAGCGGCATCGGCCGGGGTACGGCCAAGGCGCTCTCCGCACGTGGTGCACAGGTCATCGTCGCCGACATCAATTTCGCTACAGCCAAAGACACTGTGTCCCTGATCCGTTCGCACGGCGGGCGCGCCACTCCCTACGCGTTGGACGTGGGTGACCCGCTCTCGCTCGAAGCCTTCGCCGAGTACGTGCGCACCACGCACGGGGTTCCCGACGTGGTGGTCAACAACGCCGGAATCGTGGTCGGCGGGCCGTTCTTCGAGATCCGGCCGGCCGATCTGCAGCGCATCGTCGATGTGAACCTGACCGCTATCGTGCACGGCTGCAAGCTGTTCGGCGCACAGATGGCCGAGCGCGGGACCGGCGGGCAGCTGGTCAACATCTCCTCCATCGCCGCCTTCGCCGCCCTGCGGCTGGGTACCCCCTACTGCTTCACCGCGGCGGCGGTGAAGCATTTCAGCCAGACGCTGCGCATCGAAATGGCAACGCACGGAATCGGTGTGACGGTCGCCTGCCCCGGGCTGATCGCCACCAACCTGGCAGCCACGGCCAGCCTGGCCACGCTGAGCGCGGAGCAGGTCGCGATCACCCGGCAAATGGTCGTCAAGGGCATGACCCTGCTCGGCATGCATCCGGACAAGGCCGGGCGCAAGATCGTCGAGGCGGCCGCGGTGAATCGCGAGATCCTGCCGCTGCGCGCGGAATCCCAGCTGGCCTACCGGCTCACGCGCGCTTTCCCCCACCTCACCCGGGCGCTGATGCGGACCATCAGCGGACCCGAGGTGGAGCGCGCGGTGCGGTTCGCGATCGACCATCCCGCGGTGCTGGGGATCGCGCGCGAGGCGGCCGAACTCATGCCACAGCGACCGGGCCTGCAAACCTATTGGGAACCACCGGAATACGATGATCCACCGACACCGATGAGGAGATGAGCCACCGTGACGACAGTTCCGCCCACCCCCGCCGAATCCGAGCCCACCCCGGCCGATTCCACTGCTGTCCCAGCCGCGGTCACCACCGCCGCTGCGAATCCCGGTGCGGCCGAGCCGATCTCCGCCGCACCCACCGCCGTCTCCGACTCGGCCACGGACGCTACCGCCGAAACCGGCTCCGGCACGGACGGTCCCGCCGCCGAGCCGGGCAAAACCGCTGCTGGTGTACAGCGTGAGCCCGCCCCCGCCGAACCACCGCTGCGCCGCAATCTGGTCATTCTGGCCGCGATGGCGCTGACCGTGATCGCCGCGCTGGTTGCCGCCGGAATGATGGTGGGCTGAAACCGCTGCCGCTGTGGCAGCTTCAGTTCCGGCGAGGCACCCGACCTCCGCTCGGTTCACCAGCAGCCGGGAGCTTCGTGATCGGCGGCCGCCGCCCCGGATCTCGGGTCCACGGCCATCGGCGATGGCGTTGACCGTGATCGCCGCGCTCGTCGGCGCCGGAATGATGGTGGGCTGAAACCCGCTGTTGCGGTGGCAGCTTCGGCCCGCAGCCCGCGATCGGTTCACCAGCGGCTGGGGGCGTCATGAGCGGCGGTCACCGCCCCGCGTCCGGGTCAGCGGCGCCCGGCGACACCGTCACCGGTCCGCCGCGACGGCCCCTTTCTCCGAGCTCGTCGGGGTCGGCTCACCCGGCACCGCGAGTGCGGCCACCGCGGGCGCGACCACGGCCACCGGATTACATATGGCGACCGGCTCCCCCACGGCCACCGGAACGCCCACAGCCGCCGGAAGGGGTGCGATAGCGTCGGGGGTTTGGAGCTGCGCCGGAACGCCCACAGCTGCCGGAACGCCCACGGCCACCGGCTCCCCCACCGGCTCCGGCGGGCGCATGCCCGGGAGCCAGCGCCGCACCAGCGCCAGGTAGGGGGCCTCGGCGTCGAGCTGTGCGCACACCCCGACTATGCCGCCCAGCACCCTGCCCAGCATGACCAGGTCGGGCAGCTCCGGCGGGGTCCGGACCGCGAAGGTGTTCTGCACGGACAGGTTTCGCATGTCCGTGGCCCGAACCATGTGTTCCTGCAACAGCTCACGACTGATCCGCAGGCGGTCACCCTGGAACTCCGCCACGATGGGCGCGACCACGCGCAGCACCGGCTCCATGTCCAGCTGATGCCCGGGGCGCACGAAGCCGTTGTCGTGCAGCGCCCGCACCAGGGCGTCGTAATCCTCGTCCAGCGCGAGCTGGGCCAGCTCGCCGACCACCCGGGGCAGCCCGCCGGGCAGCGCGATGGTCGCCCCGAAATCCAGGATGCCCAGGCGGCCGTCCGGAAGCAGCTGGAAATTGCCCGGGTGCGGATCGCAGTGCAGGTAGCCGACCCGTGCGGGTGAGCTCAACCCGAACGCGGCCAGCAGCTCCCCGGCCCGATCACGCTGGCGCGCCGTGCCTTCGGCGATGACGCGGCCCAGCGGAACGGCGTCCATCCATTCGGTGACCAGGACTTTGGGCGAGCTCGCCACCACCTTCGGCACGAAGAAATCCGGATCATCGGCGTAGGCGACGGCGAACCGGCGCTGGTGATCGGCCTCGATGCGGTAGTCGAGTTCCTCCGCGGTGCGGTCGACGAACTCCTCGATGAGCGCTTTCACGTCCACGCCCGGCATGAAGACCCCGAACGTGCTCGACAGCATGCGCAACAGTTTGAGGTCCGACATGAGCGCGACGTCCGCGCCGGGGTACTGGATCTTCACCGCGACCGCGCGGCCGTCCTTCCACACCGCGCGGTGCACCTGGCCGATGCTGGCCGCACCCACCGGCACATCCTCGAAATCTGCGAACCGCTCGCGCCAGCGCGTGCCCAGCTGTTCGTCCAGCACCCGATGCGCCTGGGCCAGCGGCATGGGCGGCGCCTGACTCTGCAAGCGCGCCAGGGCATCCCGGTAGCGGTCGGCAAAGCGCGGGGGCACCGCGGCCTCGGCGACGCTGAGTGCCTGCCCGAGCTTCATGGCGCCGCCCTTGAGCTCGCCCAGCACCCGGAAGATCTCGTCGGCGGCCTTGTCGACGAGGGCCTCGTCGATGGTCTCGCGATCGGCGCCGGTGAAGATGGCCTTGCTCGTCGCGGTCAGGCGCCGGGCCATGATGCCCATGGGCAACGCGGCGATCTTCGCCGAACGCGCCAGGCCGGTTCGTCTCTTGCCCGCCATCGGGTGCCTCGATTCGGTATCGCGAAAGCAGCCTCGATCACTGATGCGAGGCGCGTGCCCATCCGGCACACACGCTGAATGTAGAATGTCTCAGACAGTTGGTCAAATGGACTGCGGCACTGCGCTTCTTGCACGTGACGCATGCGGACAAGACCGACGATCACCGCGAATCCGACACGGGTCGGCGCGATCACGCCCGGCGGGCATCGCGCATCGCGGCTTCGGCGTTCGATCCGCCGCGGCCGCACGAAACGCCTGGCGAACGACCGGGACGGCCGATTAGGCTGTCGCCCGGGCAGTCTGCGCTCGGACATCGTCCGGGCCATCTGCGCCGGGCTGTCGCCCAAGCCATTTGCGCGCGGCTGTCCTCCAGGCCGTTTCCGCTCGACTGTCGCTCGAGCCGTTCTGCGCGGCTGTCGCTCGAGCCGTTGCGCGCGGCTGCCGCTCAGGCCGTTGCGCGCGCCCGTCGCTCAGGCCGTTGCGCGCGCCCGTCGCTCAGGCCGTTTCCGCGCGGCCGGCCGCCGAGCCCGCGCCCGCTCCGATCAATTCGCCGAAGCGCGCCACCACTTTCTCGTGGTACAGCCCGAACAGGTCCTCGAACAGCGCCAGCTGCGCCTCGGTCGGGCCCGAACTCGACTCCCACACCGCCAGCAGCGCCCGCCACACCAGCACGTGCAGGTCCGGCGAGGCCGCGAAGTACGCCCGCACCGCCGCGGGCACCTCGAACAGCATCTCCCCCACCGAGTTCAGCACCGCCCGGGGCAGCCCGTGGCCGAGATCGGTGAGCAGCGTGCGCACGATCTCGACCTCGATGGCGAGCATGGCCGCGTAGTCGAGTTCGTCCGCGCGGGCCAGGGCCTCCAGTTCGTCGACGGCGGCGTGCAGTTCGGCCGGGTCGACGCCGCCGTCGGCCTCGGTGTAGTCCAGCAGCGCGTCGAGCACGATGATCCGCTCGGCGGCCACGATGGCGGCGAACATCTCCGCCGCCACCTCGGGTGCGTGCGCGGACAACGGAAACAAACGCCGATAGACGTCCAGGCCACCGGCCCGGCGCACATCGCGCACGGTGAACCCGCGCCCGCGATGGGCGTCCACGAAGCCGTAGGACTCGAGCCGCCCCAGCACCAATTGGGCCGTAGCCCGGTTCATCCCGAATTCGTCGGCGACCTGGCGCACCGAGGGCATGAGATCACCGGGCGCGTACTCCCCGGTCGCGACGCGGCGGGCGAGTATGTCGGCGACATCGGCGACGACCGTCTGGGCACCCATCCTGTCACCTTTCGACAACTATCGGATATGTCCCAGACAGTTTATGCTCCCATATGCCAAACTGCACGTGCGCGGTGCGGCAGGCCGTGCACACAATGAGGTGAACAATGGCGAAGCGTCGAATCGGCAGTCGTTCAGGGGGCGGCACACCACCGGTGCGGACGGCGGTGCGTAACGCCAAGATCGCCACGCTGCCCATCGCTTTCGCGGGCAGACAGGCCGCCGGAGTCGCGCAGCGCGCCCGCGGCCGATCCACCGCCGATATCAACCTCGACATCCAAATGCGCACCGCGCAGCACATTTTCGAGGTGCTCGGGGAATTGAAGGGCTGCGCGGCCAAGCTCGGCCAGCTGCTCGCGCTCTACGAACTGGCCCTGCCGCCCGAACTCGCCGAGCCGTACCGCCGGGCACTGTCCCAGCTGCAGGATTCCGCACCCGCCATGATGCCCGCCGCCGTGCACGGGGTGCTGGCCTCGGAACTGGGCCGCGGCTGGCGCTGGAATTTCCAGGAATTCGACGATCGGCGCGCCGCCGGGGCCTCCATCGGCCAGGTGCACCGCGCGGTGTGGCGCGACGGCCGCTCGGTCGCGGTGAAGGTCATGTACCCCGGGGCGCACCAATCGGTGCGCGGGGATCTGGAACAGCTGCGGCGACTGTCGGTGCTGGCCACGGTGTTCGTGCCCGGCGCGGACGTGCCCGCGGTGACCGAGGCCATCTGTACCAGCGTGGTGGAGGAACTCGACTACGCGGCCGAGGCCGAGCATCAGCGGATCTTCGCCGAGACCTACGCCGACGATCCGGATTTCGTGGTGCCGCGGGTCATCACCCAGCGCGGGGACGTGATCGTCAGCGAATGGCTGCACGGCACGCCCGTGACCCGGGTCATCGAATCCGGTGCGCCCGAGGAACGCGACCGGGTCGGCATGCTGATCCTGCGGTTCCTGCTGTCCTCGTGGGTGCGCACCGGGCTGCTGTACTGCGATCCGCATCCGGGCAATTTCCGGGTGCTGCCGGACGGGCGGCTCGGCGTCGTCGATTTCGGGGCCTGCGTGTCCTGGCCGCATGCCGGATTCGAGGACCTGGTCAGCGAGGTCATGGACGCGGTGTTCAACGGTGAACTCGGCGATCTGGACGCCGCGCTGCGCAGGCACGGGTTCGTCGAACCGCAGCGCGCCTACGACGTGCGGGCCATCGCCGAGGGCGTGGCCACGGTGACCGAACCGCTGGCGCACAGCGAGTTCCGGTTCAGCACCGCGTGGATGCGCGAGCGGGTGCGGTACGTGCTGGATCCGCGGCTCACCAACGCGCACCGGCAGATGACCATCCCGGCCTACGTCACCCCGTTCGCCCGCGCGCTGCTCACCGCGCTCGGCGTGCTGTGCCAGCTCGAGACCGGCGGCCCGGTGCGCGGCGAGTTCGCGCGCTGGTCACCCGAGATGGCGGCGGTGTTCGAGCGGTTCGACAGCCGCCGCGGCGAGCCGGCCGATCTGGGTCTGGCCCGGCAGTTGCGCACCACCGCGCCGGGCAGGCGGTTCTCGGTCGTCAGCTGACCGGCAGGACATAGATCGGTTCTATGTACCCATCGGATCGCGGCGGCTACCGGGAGATCTCGTCCGGGCCGATGCTCGATATATGACCACACTGACCTTCCGCCGCACCGAACAAGAGCCGACTTCGCGCACTCGGGCCGGAATGTCGACGCTGCCGCGGACCGGCCCCGGGCAGCCGGCGCCGACCGGGCACGGGCGGCCGCCGGTGGCGGAACCCGCCCAGCCACTGCGGCACCTGGCCCCCAACTGGTTCGCCGTGGTCATGGGCACCGGCATCGTCGGCAACGCCGCGGCCACCCTGCCGCTGCGGGTCCCGGGCCTGCACGCCGCGGCCACCGCGGTCTGGGCGCTGGCCGCACTGCTGCTGCTGACCCTGCTCGGCGCGTGGGCACTGCATTGGCGCCGCTACCCCGACAGCGCCCGCGGGCACGGCTCGAACCCGGTGATGATGCAGTTCTACGGCGCACTGCCCATGGCGTTGCTCACCGTCGGCGCGGGCGCGCTCATGCTCGGCAAGGACGTGATCGGGCTCGGGGCCGCGCTCACCCTGGACTGGGTCCTGTGGTCCGCGGGCACCCTCATCGGCCTGATCACCGCCGCCGCCATCCCGTACCGCATGATCACCCGGCATCGGTTCGACGCCGATTCGGCCTTCGGCGGCTGGCTCATGCCCGTGGTGCCGCCCATGGTCTCGGCCGCCACCGGCGCACTGCTCATCCCCCACCTGCCCGCCGGTCAGGCCCGGCTCACCATGTTCTTCGCCTGCCTGGCCATGTTCGGGCTGAGCCTGATCGCCGCCATCGTGATGATCACACTCATCTGGTCGCGGCTGCTGCACCACGGGCTGCCCGCCGCCGGGATGGTCGCCACCGTCTGGCTGGTGCTGGGACCGCTGGGACAGTCGGTAACCGCCGCGGGCATGCTGGCCGCGGCCGCGCCCACCGCGCTGCCCGATCGCGATTCGGCCGGTATGGATGTGTTCTCGCTCGTATTCGGGGTTCCCACTTGGGGATTCGCGATGCTGTGGCTGGCGCTGGCCGTCGCGGTCACCGCACACGCCCGCAAGTCCATGCCCTTCAACCTGACCTGGTGGGGCTTCACCTTCCCGCTGGGCACCTGCGTCACCGGCAGCAGCGTGCTGTTCGCGCACACCGGGGCCGACCTGTTCGCCGTGATCGCGGTGGCGCTGTACGCGCTGCTGGTCGCCTCCTGGGGCGTTGTCGCCATCCGCACCGTACGCGGACTGCTCAACGGTGAACTGCTGGCGCCCGCGCGATAGGTCGCGACACGGAAAAGCTGGGGCATGCCGATGAGGGGGTGGCACGCCCCAGCTTTTTCCGAGCTCATCACCGAGGTGATGCCCGCGCCGGGGTGGTCGACCGGCGCAAGTCCATATCTACTATCTACGTCCGTAGACAGTAGATAAAACTCCACGTTGGCACAAGCCCGGAAAAGCGGGGGTCATCTACTAGGCTGCCCAGTAACAAGGTGCACGATGGGAGAGCCTATGCAACCCCGGCGTTTTCGGCCCTCCGCCGCCATCGGTTCATTCGCGGCGCTGGTACTGCTGTTCTCCGCGTGTTCCTCGGCTACCTCGAGCGAGATACCGCCGACCGCCGCACCACCGCCGCAGGTCATCACGATCACGCCCGCCGGCGGGGCGGAGTTCGTGAATCCCGCGCTGCCGGTCCGGGTTTCCACCGACCACGGCATCCTCGGCACGGTCACCATGACCGACGACACCGGCCGGGTCCACGAGGGCGCGCTGACGCCGGACAAGACGGCCTGGACGCCGTTCGAACCGCCGGGATACGGGCACGGCTACACGATCTCGGCCACCGGAATCAGCGTCACCGGGCCTACCGGACCGGTCACCTCCACGTTCAGCACGCTCACCCCGGCCAATCAGACCAGGGCCGCGCTCAAGACATCGGGCGGACTGCTGCTGGCCGAGGGCGGGATCTACGGCGTCGGGACGATCATCCGCGCGCATTTCGACGAGGACGTGCTGGATCGGGCCACGGCCGAGAAACACCTGGTCGTGACGACCGTGCCCAAGGTCGAGGGCGCCTGGCACTGGCTCGACAACCGGCTCGCGCACTGGCGGCCGCGCGACTACTACGCGCCGGGCACCAAGGTCACCGTGGCTGCGGATCTGTACGGGGTCGAGCTCGCGCCCGGGCTGTTCGGGCAGGAGAACTCCCGCGTCGGGTTCACCATCGGCCCGGCGCACGTGTCCATCGCCGACGACAACACGCACATGATCGACGTCTTCGAGAACGGCAACCTGATTCGCAGCATGCCGACCTCGATGGGAATGGGCGGATCCACCACCGTCGGCGGCAAGACGATCTCGTTCTGGACCCAGCCGGGGATCTACACCGTGATGGACCAGGCCAATCCGATCATCATGGACTCCTCTTCCTATGGGCTGCCGGTCAATTCGCGGCTCGGGTACAAGGAGACGATCGGCTGGGCCACCCGGGTCAGCACCGACGGGATCTACGTCCACGCGCTCGACTCCACCATCTGGGCGCAGGGCAATTCCGATGTGTCACACGGGTGTTTGAACCTCAGCAGTGAGAACGCGCAGTGGTTCTACGAATTCGCGCTGCCGGGGGATGTGCTCGAAGTGCGCAACACCGGCGGTGATCCGCTGGACATCTGGCAGGGCGGGGACTGGGGCGTGCCATGGGATGTGTGGGTGGCGGGCAGCGCGCTGCGGTAGCTCCACCGCACCGAGGCAGCTCCGCCGCGCTCGCTGTAGGCCGCCGGGTGCGCGGCGGTGGAGTGCGCTCCGGCAGCCCACCGGGCGCGCCGCCGCCGTCCACTGAGCGGGACACGCGTCCCGAATAGCGGTGGGGCGGAAGGCCCGATGTTCCACACTGGGACGGTCGCCCATCGAAAGGTCGCACCGCCGATGAAGAGCACCCGAATCGTCCTGGCTTCCCGGCCTACCGGTATGCCCACCGCCGAGAACTTCCGCACCGAAACCGCCGAACTCGAACCGCTCCGGCCCGGGCAGGCGCTGCTGCAGACGCTGTACCTGTCGCTCGACCCCTACATGCGCGGGCGAATGAGCGACGCGCCGTCGTACGCCGAGCCGGTCGCGGTCGGCGACGTGATGTGCGGGGCCACCGTCTCGCGCGTGGCCGAGTCCACCGACCCGGCCCTGCGTCCCGGGGACTACGTGCTCGGTTACGGCGGATGGCAGACGCACTCGGTGGAGTACGTGCAATACCTGCGCAAGCTCGATCCGGCCGAGGCTCCGCTGAGCACCGCGCTCGGGGTGCTGGGCATGCCCGGATTCACCGCGTACTCCGGACTACTCACCATCGGGCAGCCGCGACCGGGCGAGACCGTGGTGGTCGCCGCGGCAACCGGGCCAGTCGGGGCGACAGTGGGCCAGATCGCGCGGATCAAGGGCGCACGCGCGGTCGGCATCGCGGGCGGGCCGCGGAAGGTGGCGTTGCTGCGCGAGAAGTTCGGGTTCGACGCGGCCCTGGACCACCGCGCGCCCGACTTCGCCGAGCAATTGGCCGCCGCCACCCCCGACGGCATCGACGTCTACTTCGAGAACGTCGGCGGTGCGGTGCTGGATGCCGTTCTGCCCCGGCTGAATTCGTTCGCGCGCATCCCGGTGTGCGGGCTCGTCTCCTCCTACAACGACACCGAACTCCCGCCCGGCCCGGACCGGCTCGGCCAGCTCATGTCGCTGATCCTGCGCAAGAGCCTGACCCTGCGCGGGTTCATCCAGACCGAGTTCCTGCACCAGTTCACCGAGTTCTACCCCGACGCCACCCGCTGGCTCGCCGACGGCAGCCTCACGTATCTGGAGGACATCGTCGACGGGCTGGAGAACGCGGTACCGGCGTTCCAAGGGCTGCTGACCGGCAAGAACCTGGGCAAGCTGGTGATCAAGGTCGCCGACTGACACGTGGGCGTGCGCCCGGGCGCGAGCACGGGCCGGAACACGGTGGGTCGACCGGCCGATGACCGACGCACGACAACCGAGGCCGGGGGCGGCGAGCTACCGCAGGCCGACCCGAAGCCGGGGCGGATGGACCCGGGGCCACGCACCCGAAGGCGGGCGCGGGCGACCGGGGTTACAGACCGGGCCGATGTGGGTTCGGTCGCCGAGGCAACGCCGCGGCCGAGCGCTGGAGAGCGGGCGGGCGGTCACTTCATGGCGGTTATGTAGGGGCGCAGGCCGAGGGTGATGTCCACGCAGACGGCCAGGAGGATGTCGCGTTCGGTCGCGTCGGGCGGGGTGCACAGCAGCAGGCGGGTGCCGAGCAGGGGGGTGTCGCCTTCGGAAGCGCGGACGACGTGCAGGCGGGCGAACTTCTCGCCCATGCGGTCCAGGACGTGCAGGCGGAACAGGGCGGGTGTCTCGGCGTCGCTGGGGGCGGGGACGAAATGGAACAGCGGGCCGGCGGTGGCGGCGACGGCGGTGGAGGTGTCGCCGCGCTGGATCGTCGCGATGGCGGTGCCGTCGCTGCGGGTCAACCGGGTGGGCGCGGTGGTGCGGGAGCGAACGAGCAGCGTGGAGCCGTCGGAGTAGGTGATGCGGTGGGTACCGGTGCCGGCGGTGTGGAAGCCGAACAGCGCCGCCGCCCGGGCGGTGCGCCCACTGCTGCCGCGGACCGCGACGGCGAGCGGGTCGCCGGGGCCGCTGTGAAAGGTGATCTCCAGGCTCCGAGAGGTGCGCGCGACCCGCCCCTCGATCATTGTCGAACCGGTTCGCGGGGCTGACATGGCACAGATGGTAGGCCGGAAGCCCTCGTCCACGAGGGTGTTTCGCGTGCGGCCCAGCGGAAACCGGTGCGGCCGGGACGATATGGACATGGGCGTGGCGCGCTCGCGCGGCAACCACCGCCGCGCGCACGGCGGGACGGGTCCGCGCAGGTCACGGTGCGCGGGGAAATCATGGCGGACGGTACGATCATCGCCCATGAGCACCCCGACACCCCCGCCCGAGGGCTTCCTCGCCCGGGCCAGCGTCGCCTTGCTCGAGCGCCTCGACGCCTTCGTCGACCGGGTGGCCACCGAGATCGAACGCACCGTCCCGGTCTACGGACCCGGCGCGGAGGTCTCCCCCGAAGAGCTGCGCCGCACCACGCGCGAGAACCTCCAGGCGGTCTTCGGCTATCTCGCGGGCAACCCGGGTTCGGGCACCGCCGCGCCGCACGGCACCGGCCAGCGCCGGGCCGAGCACGGCGTCCCGCTACCCGCGATTCTGCGCGCCTTCCGGATCGGATCCGGCGTGATCTGGGACGAACTGGTGACCATGGCGGGGGCCGACCCCGAATCCAATCGCGAACTGCTCACCCGGGCCACCGACATCTGGAAGCTCGTCGACGACTACTCCCAGGCGCTCACCGCCGGATACCAGGAGATGGTGACCGAACAGCTACGCCGCGACGCCCGCGCCCAGGACGCGGCGCTGGACGCGGTGCTGGGCGGCCAGGCCGACGGACCGCGGCTGTGGGAGTGCGCGCGCACCCTCGGTCTGCCGGTGCAGGGCGAATTCGTGGTGGTGATGGCCGCGACCGGGAACGCCACCGAGGAAGCGCTGCCCGGCATCGACAAGGCGCTGTCCATGCTGGGGGTGGCCTCGGCCTGGCGGGTGCGCGCGGACCATCACATCGGAATCGTCACGCTCACAGCACGATTCACCCAGACTCGACTCCAGGGCATGCTCAGCGAGCGCGCCGTGGGCCGGGTCGGGATCGGCTCCCCGTTCGGCGGGCTCGCCGAGGCCGTCACCGGCCTGCGGCAGGCCGAACTCGCTTGCGCGGCAACGCAACCGGGCTCTCGCGAGGTGCTGCGCTACAGCGACGCGTTGATCCAGGTGCTGCTGGTCGGCTCCCCCGAGACCGCCGTGACGCTCACCGGCACGGTGCTCGGCCCGCTGCTGGCCCTGCCCGACCACGATCGAGACGTGCTGCTGGACACCGTCCGGGCCTGGTTCACCCACGACGGCGAGGTCTCGGCCATCGCCGCCGCCCTGTTCTGCCACCGCAACACCGTGCGCTTCCGGCTCAATCGCGTCGCCGAGCTGACCGGCCGCCGACTGACCGCACCGCACGCGGCGACGGAGATTCACCTGGCGCTCGAAGCGCATCGCCTGCTGGCCGGCACCGCCGCGGAGCGCTGAAAGCACCGGGCGCCGAGGGGGATACGGGGGTGAGCCGATCGCGGCGACCGGGCGGGTGCGCGATCGGTTGCACGCCGGGCACACCGCCTCGCACCTGGGCGGCCCGCCCCGGCTGCCGCACACCCGGCTTCACCGACGCGGGCGGCTGCCGCCGGGGCCCGCCACCAACGGCACGGCACGGCGCCGGCCGCGCGGTCACGGGGACCACGCGGCCGGCGCCTCGATGGGTTGTCAAGCGGTGCGGAACTCCTCGAAGGCAGGGGTGGGCAGCTTCAGCTGGGCGTGGATGTCCCCGCCCAGGCCGAAGTGGCCGATAGCCCCGCCGTAGTTCTGCTGGTAGCTCTGCCAGAGCACCACGACGCTGATGACGCGGTTCGCACCCGGCGCCGCCGGATCCGGGAACGGATTCGGGAGTTTCGCGTGATACGCGCCCGCGCCGGCGGCATCGGTGACGAACACGTTCGGCACCCCGAGCGGGCCCGGGCGGGTCGGGGCGTCCGGATCCAGATCCTTTGCGCGCAAAGACATCACGGTGTAGAGCGAATCGGGGATCAAGTCGGTGAACTCGAAGCGGAACTCACCGTGATGACCATCCTCGCCCACGCTCACCTCGAGCGTGCCGCGGGCGCGCAGCCACTGCTCCAGGGTGATCGGAGAAGTGAGTTTGCGTCCGTCCTCGGGCCGCAGATCCGGGATCGGCGTCTCGTGGAACGCATAGCTCGGACGGCGGACCGATTCGGCGTCGGGTCGCTGATCGGGAGCGAACACGATGGGATAGTTGTTGGCGGGCAAGGGCAGCGGCAGGGTGTAGAGCACGCTCTCCGCATCCGCCCGCGACAGCTCCGCGTCGAGTTCGCGCACGATCGTGTACGGCGCGGACGCGCCGAACTTGGGCACCGGGGTGTCGGCGGCCACGATCGCCCGCCCCCACCGCCGGGTCACCGAACCATCCGGGCCCGCGTCGTTCAGGAAGCCGACCACGATGAAATCGCCTGCGGCGTCGAGCACTTCGCTCGGCGGATACAGCGGACCCTGGGTGGTCGGGGTCAGCTCATAGGTCTTGCTCACCATACGGACACCGCTTCTTTCTCCGACAGCAGCCGGCCGGGCGCGCCGACCGCGGCGCTGACCCGATCGCTCAGATGGACCCAGCCGTGCGTTCCCGCCCGCTCCAGCAGGACCGGGTCCTCACCTCGGAAGCCAGCGTGCGCCACGGCCGACAGGAACGGCAGATCACTGGCGTGATCGCCGTACCCGAAGGTGTTCTCGAACTCGATTCCGTGCTCGCGCAGGAACTCCGAGACCGCGTCCGCCTTGGCCGCGCCGATCATGGGACGCAGAACCTCACCGGTCAGCAGGCCGTGATCGTCCACCACCGGGACGGTGGCGATGAGCCGGTCCGCACCCAGCGCCGCGGCGACCGGGGCGATGGCCGCGGCGAACGAGCCCGACAGCAGCACGGTCGTCACACCCGATTCCCGATGTGCACGAAGCGCTTCCACCGCATCGGTGTAGTACGCCGCACCGCCGGACTCGAACTCGGCGAACCAGCGCTGACCGGCTTCGGCCAGTTCCGCACCCGGAACCCCGCGATAGGCGCGGTAGTAGTGCCGGTTCACCTCCTCGCGCGGCACACCCGCCGCCGCGCGCTCCTTGATCTCACCGGCGACGCGCGCGTAGCGCGCGCCGTCATCCCCGTGCTCGGCGAGCCAGAAGCGCAGGAACGTGAACATGCTCTTGACGGTGATGAGGGTTTCATCGACGTCGAAGAACGCCGCCGCGCGCACCGGCGCACCGGCGCTCACGCGACCTCGTTCAGGTGCGCGGCGATGGCCTTGGCGGCCTTGTGCCGCTCGATCCGGCTGATGCGATCGTTGGGCAGCGCCGCGTACGCGATGCGGGCGTCGGCGACGTCGTTCCCGGCCTGGCGCACCCGCACCTCGATCGAGAACTCCAGCTTGGCCGGATCCTCGATCGAGATCGGGGTGAGAACCGCGTGCAGGGTGCCCGGCAGCGGGAACAGGAACGAGGTGAAGTTCAGCTCGATGCTGTTCCAGACGATGTAGAAGTGCTGCTCCGGCCAGCGCCGGCCGTACTCTAGTTCGAACGCCCCGAGGAACAGCTGGCGCACCGCCTCCACGATGACGATGCCCTGCACGTGCTCACCGGTCTGATGATCCAGCAGCAGCTCGTTGTCGCCGTGGATGCGCAGATCGGCGCTGAACTCGGTCGCTGAATCCTGAACCAGGTTGGCCAGCAACACATTCGAGTTCTGGTACTTGTGCACCTGATGCCGCGGCGCCGGCTCGGCGACCGCGTCGAGGACTCGCAACCCGGCGGGCGCGTGAATGGCCGCCACGTGCTCGATGTAGTCCAGGTCGTGCCGGGTGATCCCCTGCCCGATCCGAACGATGAGCGGCTCGGCCGCCTCCCGCAATCCCCCGCTCCGCAGCACGGCCACCAGACCGGAGACCGTGAACGCCCGATTGTCCACCGCGAGACCCCGGAATCGATCCGCCACCAGCACCACTTCGCGCAGGGTAGCGGTTTCCGGGGTCGCCGAAGAGAGTTGGGCTACAGACATTGTTTCCTCCGAGAGCGAAGACGCTTATGGCGACGCGTTCGCCGCCATCCGGTCGTCACCCGGAGCACCCCGCCGCCACTGGAGGGTTGCCGCCCAGCAAGCCGGGGCTTGTCGCTGGAACTCATGACCGTGATCGAAAACTTATGTGGCACTGCGTATTACCAACAATGATTCAAACCAGCGTGGTCGAAACCAGCACCGGCGGAACGGGGGACGCCACTGGCCCCCGTCGAAAACCGGTTCCGGCGCGACGCCGAGCCTGCGGTGACATGCACTCGGAGCACCTCAGACCGGAACGGCCGACCGCACCCCGGTCGAGGCGGCGGCGAGCGCCGCGCCCGTCAGCGACAGGACGGCGATGGCCAGGGCAACCGACGAATACCCCCTATGCGCAACAAGATTGGCGACCTGCGGACCCGCGCTCGCACCCAGGAACAACGCGAAGGTGTAGAGCGCGGTGGCCGCTCCCCGGGCCGCACCCGCCTGCGCCGCGATGGCCTGCACGGCGGCGGGCGCCGCCACCGCGATGGCCGCCACGAACACCAGCAGCCAGGCCGCCACCCAGACACCGCCCAGCGGTACCGCGGTGATCGCAGCCGCGATCCCGGCGATGCCGAGCGCACCGATCACCCGGGTCGCCGGCGCGATGACGCCGAGTCTGCTCGCCAGGATCGGCACCGCGACCATCGCGGGAATCGCACTGGCGCGCAACGCCAGCAGCGCGCCGTTGCTCGAACCGACCCCGTCGGGCGGGGTCAGCTGGATACCGGTGTAGATGCCGACGAACGAACCGAGCACGGCCAGGCAGCTGAGATACAGCAGCACCAGCCGAGGCCGGCGCAGCAGGCCGCCGAACGGCGCGAACACCGCGCGCAGCGTCCCTGCCGGACCCGGCGCGGGCGTGTCCGGTGCGATCGCCCGCTCCGGCCCCGGTTCGAGCACGAACCGCAGCACGCCCGCCGAGATCACGAAAGCCAGTGCCCCCGTGACGAATATCGCATGCCAGCCCCACGCGTTGCCCACCAGCTGCGCGAGCACCTGTGCCACCACACCGGCGGCGAGGAAGGAGCTCGTCAGGCAGGTGAGCGCGAAGATTCTGCGTTCGGGAGCGATGCGTTCGGAGAGATAGGCGAAGGCCGCGGGTGCGAAGAACGACGCCGTCAGCCCCTGCACCACCCGCGCCGCCAGGCCGGTTGCCAGGCCCGGGGCCAGCGCCACGATCAGCGAACCGCCCACGGTGGCCAGCAGGCCGCCCACGATCACCGGTCGCCGCCCGAACCGGTCCGAGAGCGGTCCGGTCACGAGAAAGCCCGCGCCGTAAGCCAATCCGAACGCCGTGGTCGTCCAGGTCACCGCCGATCTGGAGGTGTCCCAATCCTGCGCGAGCCGATTCAGCACGGGCAGGACCACATACAGCTGCCCGACCACGAGAATGCCCACCGCGCAGACGGCCCCGACGGTCCGGCCGGTGGGCGCCCAGCGGGCGGGTTCAGTATCCGGCGGCGAGCTCACGCGCGCGCTCCTGTGCCGAGGCGAAGCCCGCCGCCGCGTCCTCGGTCAGAACCGTCGGGGCGAAACGGATCTCGGCGGTGTCCTTGATACCGACGAAGTTCAGCCAGTCCGCCACGAACGGGGTGGCGAAGTCGGAGCCGAACTCCACCGGCACGCCGGGCCGGTGCACGCCGCTGGTGTAGACGGTCACCGCGCGCTTGTCGGTGAGCAGGCCCGAGTAACCGCTCTGCGGATCGAAGGCGAACGCCCACCCCGGCTGGGTGACGATGTCGACCCACTGCTTGAAGACGTAGGGCACGCTCGCGTTCCAGATCGGAATGTTCACCACGTACAGGTCCGCGGCCGCGAAGCGGTCGAAGACCGCGCGCGCCCGCTCCCACGCCGCCACCTGCTCGGGCGTCTGCTCCTTTCCGGTGAACAGGGCGAGTTTGGCTTCGGCCGCGTGCGTGCCGAATTCGGGCAGGTTCGCTTCGAACAGGTCGAGGGTGTCGACGGTCAGCTCCGGGTCCCGGGCGAGCAGACCGTCGATGAAAGTCCGGGCCAGCGCCCGGGACCGGCTGAGATCGCCGCGCGCGGAGGCGTTGATGTGCAGCAGGGTGGTCATCGAATCCCTTTCGTGGACAACGGAGTCCACGTCTATCAAGGGATACTCACCCGCCACGAGGGTTACGTGCGCGGTGATCGCAAGCCGGTCTGCGGGTCGGGTGCGGCAGGCGTGCGTCGGTCAGGTGAGGTCAGGTCAGGATGAAGCTCAGCAGTTGGGCGTCGCGGCCGTCTCGCCAGTAGGAGTAGCCGAACCAGACGCCCGGGGTGACTTCGCGGATCTCGTCCCACAGTTGCGGGGTCGGCGAGGGGCGGTAGTTCAGGACCCAGGTGGGTCCGCCGTCCACCACCGAGGGACCCCGGTACACGTCGGCCTGGTAGACCTCTAGGCCCGCGCCGGTGACGCGGTTGAGCAGGTACCCGCCGTCGGGGCCGGTGTAGAACGTCTTGCCGATCCACAGTGCCGGGGACCACACCTGCATATCGGCGGGCTCGGCCACCCACCCGTTCCTGACGCCCGTGGGCACCACGCCCTGCGGAGCGTCCCGGTAGAGCGCCTCCAGCTGGCCGGGACCGCAGCGGAATCGCAGCGAGTCGATGGTCGCTGCACGGTCGCCGTCGTACAGGACGCAGCCTCCGCCGTAGTCGGCATCCGCGTGCGCCAGGGGTTGAACCGCCGGGGCAAGGGCGAGCGTGGCCCCGAAACCGATGGAGGCAATGCCTACCACCAGTGTGTTTCTGAAAATCTCACGGGTTCTACGCATTGCTTGTCTCCATCGGGTAGGACCCGACCCAACCGCAATGCTAATTCGCTATCAGTTAACTGCTCAGTACTGTCGCTGAAATGAGACCACCTGGTCCGTATCGGCCTTCGACCCGCCGCAAGACCGCTGACTCCGACCGGTCCGGCGCCGGTCGGAGTCGAATTCCCGCCGGTCAGGTCAGCTTCAGGCCGCGGCCGATGATCTCCTTCATGATCTCGGTGGTGCCGCCGTAAATGGTCTGCACGCGAGCGTCCATGTAGGCCTTGGCGATCGGGTATTCGCGCATATAGCCGTAGCCGCCGTGCAACTGGAGGCATTTGGTGATGAGGTCGAGCTGTTCCTCGGTGCTCCAGTACTTGGCCATCGCGGCCTCTTCGACCGTCAGCTTCTCGGCGTTCAGGAGCTCGATGCAGCGGTCGACGAAGACACGCACCGCGGTGGTCTTGGTGGCCAGCTCGGCCAGCACGAAGCGGGTGTTCTGCTGCGCGCCGATCGGCTTGCCGAACGCCTTGCGATCACGCACGTACTGGATGGTGCCCTGCAGCGAGCCCTCCATCGCGGCCGCGGCCATCACGGCGATGGACAGGCGCTCCTGGGGCAGGTTCTGCATGAGGTGGACGAAGCCCTGGCCCTCGGTGCCGAGCAGGTTCTTGCCGGGGACGCGCACGTCCTGGAAGGAGAGCTCGGCGGTGTCCTGGGCCTTGAGACCGATCTTGTCGAGATTGCGGCCGCGCTCGAAACCGGGCATGCCGCGCTCGACGACCAGCAGCGAGAAGCCCATGGCGCCCTTGGCCGGATCGGTCTGGGCGACCACGATCACGATGTCGGCGTTGACGCCGTTGGTGATGAAGGTCTTGGAGCCGTTGAGGATCCAGTCGTCGCCGTCCTTGACCGCACGGGTCTTGATGCCCTGCAGGTCCGAGCCGGTGCCGGGCTCGGTCATGGCGATGGCGGTGATGATCTCGCCGGTACAGAAGCCGGGCAGCCAGCGCGCCTTCTGCTCGTCGTTCGCCAGCTCGAGCAGGTACGGCGCGATGACGTCGTTGTGCAGCCCGAAGCCCAGGCCGGAGTACTGGCCGTAGGTGGCCTCCTCGGTGACCACCGCGTTGTAGCGGAAGTCCTTCACCCCGCCGCCGCCGAACTCCTCCGGCACCGCCATGCCGAGGAAGCCCTGCTTGCCCGCTTCCAGCCAGACCGCCCGATCGACGATGCCGTCGTGCTCCCACTGCTCGTGGTTCGGGGCGACATGCTGATCGAGAAACTTACGGAACGACTCCCGGAACAGCTCGTGCTCCGGTTCGAAAATAGTGCGTTCCACGCCAACCTCCTGAGTGCCACAGCGGCCCATCGCCGATGTCGTCCACGGTACTCGAAAACGGAATGGCTGTTAACTTCAAGCCCCCGGAAAGGGGTTCGAACTGCGACTCCTACCGGTGAAGCCGCAGTCCAGAAGGCGGGAACCTGGGTAAACCTACGGGCTCAGAGGCCCACGGCGGACAGGGTGCGCCCGAGCAGACTCCGGCCGCGATCGCGATCCCGCTCGCCGAGCAGGAACCCCAATTCCTCCTCCACCGCCTTGCGCACCACGACCTGCAACTCCACGGCCGCGGCCGCGGTGTCGACGGCGTCGCGCCACGGCGCGGTGTCGATCGGGGTGCCCAGGGCGAAATAGAAGCGCTCCGGCTTGGGAATGATGGTCGGGCCCAGGCCGCGGATCAGCGGCGGCGTCAGGCTGCCGCGCAGGCCCATCGCCTCGACCAGGCCGCGCACCGGGCGCATGACCGCGTCGTTGCCGTCGAAGACGATGTCGAAGATGTCGTCACCGCCGATCATGGCGATCGGCACGATGGGCGCGCCGGTTTCGATGGCCATCTGCGCGAAGCCGGTCCGGCCCTCCCACAGCAGCTTGTATTTCTGGCCCTTGCCGCGCATGGCCTCGCGGCCGCCCCCGGGGAAGACCGCGACGGCCTCGCCCTCACGCAGCAACGTCGTGCAATTGTGCCGATTCCCCCGCACGATCCCCAGGTGGTGCAGCGCGTCGCGCAGCACCGGGACATCGATCAGCACATTCTCGGCCAGGCCCCGCACCAGCCGGTTGTGCTTGACGAGGATCTCGTGCGCGAGCAGCGGCGCGTCGGTGCCGCCCGCGAGCGTGTGATTGCCGACCAGGAGCACCGGGCCCTCGATCGGGAAATTCTCCAGTCCGTAGAAACGCGGACTGAACCAGGCGCGCGACGGCGCGACCAGAACATCGATCAACCGGCGATCTCCCTCGGTCAACTCGACATGCAACGGCGCACCGTCGGTCAGCCGCTCGGTCACGGTGGCGTCATTTCGAGACAAGACATCCCTCCCTGCAGAGATATTCGATAGCCGAATGCTAACGAAATCCCGTGCGGGGCACCGTGTGTGGGGTCACACCGGACGGCGGCCCCGCGGTGGTCACAACACCG
>NZ_JBEXUS010000099.1:0-29918 GCF_040614455.1 Nocardia sp. NPDC005978 | reverse complement strand
GACCCGGGCCGGGTCGCCGCCGAGGTAGGGCAGGCCCGCCAGCAGCAGTTGCAGCCGAAGCGACACGGTCCCATCGGGATTGGCGACGAAGGATTTGTCGATCCGGTCGAGCAGCTGGGGCAGGCGCGTATAGAAGTCGGTGAGCCCGCCGGTCGCGCCGGCGATGGGGTGCAGCACGCTGAGCAGGGCGTCGATGACCTGGGTGAAGCCGGGCTGCGGGAAGATGCGGATGGCGTCACCGATCACCTGGCCGATCAGCAGCACGATGGCCTCGAGGTCGTCGTGCCGATCGGTGAGGAAGGCGATCCGATCGGACTGTGCGCGAAAGACTTCCAGCGCACCGCGCGAGACCTGCACCAGATCCTGACTCAGCCGCGCGCCCTCGCGCAGGCCACCGCGCGGATCGAGGCCGACCAGCATCTGGTCCCCGACCTTCATCCGCCCGATGTCGATGGCCGTGGCGATCATCTTGCCGATGCCGTCGGCGCTGCCCTCGAACGACAGCACCTGGCCGATGCGCTCGGCGGGCGAGGCGTCGATCTTCCCGATCTGTTCGCCGACCATGCGGATCACCGTCGTGACGGTCACCGTCTGGGAGTCCCCGGGCAGGGTGATCGTCGCGCCGTCGGCGAGCGGGGCGCCCCGGGCGCCGAGGTAGAACAGCTCGAGCGCGGTCATCCCGAGGGTGTTGGAGGACACGAAGCGGGCTCGCACATTGTCGGCGAGGAATCTCGCGTTCTCCGGTTCGAGCGCCAGTTGCACGAATTGGCTTTCGGCGCCACGACTTTCGACCCGGGTGACCGAGCCGATCCGCAACCCGTCCATCTTGACGTCCGCGCCGGCGACGATGCCCTCGCCGACCTGCTGCGCCTCGATGTTGAGTATGAACTTCTCCGCGAAGCCGCCCTTGGCGTAGGTCGTGAACAGCACCGACACCAGGGTCAGCACGACCGCTCCGGCGATGCCGGTGAGCAGGAGCTGCCAGGCGGCGGGTCCGCGCCCGTTGATGGCCTGATATTTGGCGATTCCCATGGGCTATCCCGTAATTCGAATATCGCTGACGAACATGCCCCACAGCGCGGTGGTGAGCATCAGATCGAGCACGATGATGAGAACGAGGCTGGCGCGAATGGCGCGGCCGGAGGCCACACCCACCCCTTCGGGCCCGCCCGAGGCGTAGAAGCCGTAGTACGAGTGCACCAGGATGACCACGATGACGAAGACCACCGCTTTGAACAGCGAGAGGAAGATGTCCTTCGGAGCCAGGAACGCTTGGAAGTAGTGGTCGTAGGTGCCCCCGGCCTGGCCGTGGATCACCTTGATGAAGAACGCCGTCGCGAAGTAGCTGGCCGCCAGCGAGGCCAGGTAGACCGGCACCACGATGAGCACGCCGGCGATGACGCGGGTGGTCACCACGAACGGAATCGGTTCCACCGCTGTCGCTTCCAGCGCGTCGATCTCCTCGGAGATGCGCATGGAACCGATCTCGGCGGTGATGCGGCAGCCCGCCTGCGCGGCGAAGGCGATGGCGGCGATGATCGGGGCCAGTTCCCGGGTGTTGGCGAACGAGGAGACGAAGCCGGTGAGCGGACCCATGGCGAGCATGTCCAGCAGCCGGAATGCCTCGATGCCGATCGCCGCGCCGGTCATCAGGCCCATGAACACCACGACGCCGACCGTGCCGCCGCCGACGATGACGCGGCCGTTACCCCAGCCGATGTCCATGAACACGACGCCGATCTGGCGGCGGTAGCGCCGCACGGTGCGCGGGACCGCGCGCAGAACCTGGTAGGCGAAGGCGAATTGATGCCCGAGGCCGACCAGCGGCGTGATGGAGTTGCCGGCCCGATGGATCGAACGTTCGCCCCACGCACGGTATTTCGATGGCAGCACCATGTCAGAACCCCAGGTTTTCCGGGAACCAGATGGTCAGCAACTGGGTGATGAGCACGTTCGCGGCGAAGGTGATCATGACCCCGAGCACGACGGTGGCGTTCACGCAGTCGGCCACGCCCTTGGGGCCGCCGGAGGCTTCGAAGCCGCGCTGACTGGCCACCAGCACCACCAGGATTCCGAAGATGACGGTCTTGATGATGGCGATCACCAGATCGGTGGTGTTCGCGAAGGCCGCGAACGAGTTGAAGAACGCCCCCGCCACCCCGCCCTGCACCAGGGTCATCGAATAGATGGTGGCCATGCCGACGAACACCACGAGCACGCACATGAGCGGGCCCACGATGAACATGGCGGCCAGGCGCGGGGCGACCAGCCGGTGATTGGGGTTGATGCCGAGGGTGCGGATCGCGTCGATTTCCTCGCGGATCTTGCGCGCGCCCAGATCCGCGGCGACCGCCGCGCCCACCGCGCCGCCCATCAGGATGCCCGAAATCATCGGTGCCGCCTGGCGAATCACGCCCAGGCCACCGGCCGCGCCGGCCTGCGAGGTCGCGCCGACCTGCGCGGCGAGCGAGCCCGCCTGGATCTGCACGATCGCGCCCAGCGGTACCGAGATCAGGATCGCGGGCCAGCCCGAGACGCTCATCATGAACCACGCCTGGGTGAGCGTCTCGCGCCAGGGATGCCGCAGTTTCACCACGTCGTGCACGAGGCCGTAGATCGAATCGGCGCTCAGCACCACGAGGCGGCCGAAGGTGCCGATCGAACCGATCAGGGTGTTCCAGGCCCACAGGACCAGCCGCACCGCCGGGCGCAGCACGGGCGGCAGCTGTTTCTCCGGCGTCCAGCCGAGATCGTCGTCCGGCTCGCCGGACAGCGGGTTCGCTTCGTCTACGTCGTTTTCGGTCTTGCTCATGTCAACCGGCATCGCATTCATTTCGGCCCTACTCGGCCAGCATGTATTCGCATTGGTGACCCTCCCCGCCGCACCGTCTGAGACAATCTACTCGAAGCGCACAGCGCTGTCCGCGAATTGCGATATTCGGTAGACGCTAGGGCTGCCACCATTCGAATATCAGCTGTTCGAGCGGTTCGTCGCCACCGAATGTGGCGATCAATGCACTCTGAGTCAGCTTGATCGACAAACCGAAGCCGGCCCCGGACCAGCCGTCGGCCCGCGCGACGACAACCGCCCAGAGCGCCGACACCCCGTCACCCCGAACCAGCCGCAATGGGGGGCACTCCCGTTGCCGAACGGCGACATTGCCGTACTCGGGACGGCGGCATAGGCCGCGGCGTCCGGGAGCCGGGGTGGAATCGACTCGCGCGGGCCCGCCGGGCGTGGAGCGGTGGCCGTGGCGACCGTGACCGGCCACTCCTCGAGAATTCGCGCATATCGACTGAGACAGTTGCTAGCATACGGTGGCCCAAGACCCACCCAGGCGCAAGTTGCGGTGGTTATCAGTTGGAGGGGACATGAAAATCCATCGGGCAAAGCCAGTTTCACTGGCAATCGCAGCCCTCGCACTGTCTATGACACTTATGGGCTGCGGATCCGGGAACATCCGCAGCAGCGACGTCACCATTACCGTCGCCCCGACCGGCACGACCGCGACCGGTACCGGTACCGGCGCGACTCTGCCGGCCCCGATGACCGCCGCGCAGCTGGACGCCAAACTGCAGGACCTGTTCGGCGGGGGCCATCAGGTCTCCGATGATCAGCGACTGTCGATCGTGCAGGGTGGGGACAAGTTCCGCCAAGACCTGCCCGAGCTCCGAAAAGCCATGTCGGAGAACCCGAATGCCACGTTCGGCGTGGTCGATGGATCGATCGTGCTCAACGGCGACGTGCTCGAGGCCGAGTTCTGGCTGGACAAGGACGGCAACGGCAATCGCCGGTCGGCGCCGCTGAATCTGGTTCCGGCGAACGGGGAGTGGAAGATTCCGGTGAACGAGATCTGCGGGATCCTGGCCCAGACCGACTACCGGTCGCCCGCCTGCTGACCACGGGTTCGACTCGGGGACCGGGGAGATGTTTCACCGCCTGGGGCGCTGGACCTACCGCGCCAGATACACGGTCATCGCCGGATTCATCGCGCTCATGGGCATTTCGGGCGCGTACGGGCTCGGCTACCAGGACTCGCTGACCGCGCAGGGCTTCTTCGACGACAACAGCGAGTCGGTCGCCGGAACCGAGTTGGCCGACGAGGTGTTCGGCCGCGATTTCGACGGCGATGTCATCGCGCTCTACACGGCCCCGGCCGGCACGCGCGTCACCGATCCGGACATCGAGGCGGCCGGGCGCGCGCTGACCCAGCGGCTGCTGACCGAATTCCGCAGCGAGATAAAGGATGTCAGCGGGTACTGGAACGGCAGCCTGGGCAAGAGCCGGTTCCTGGACGCCGGGGCGACCACCGCGTTCCTGAGCATCGGCCTGCGGGGCAGCGGCGATCAGGACAGTGTCGAGAACTTCCACCGCATCCGGCACGAACTCGCCATCCCGGGGCTCGAGGTGCGCGTCGCCGGGCGGGTGCCCGTGGCCGACGCGGTCGGGCTCACCATGCAGGCCGATATCGAGCGCATGCATCTGATCGCCCTGCCGCTGGTGGCCGTCGTGCTGTTCTTCGTGTTCGGCGGGGTGGTCGCGGCCGCGCTGCCGCTGATCGTCGGCGGGCTCACGGTTGTCGGCTCCTGGGGCGTGATGAAGCTGCTCACCGGGGTCATGCCGGTGCATCAGTTCGCCGATGCCGTCATCTCGCTCATCGGATTGGGCCTGGCGATCGACTACGGGCTGTTCATGGTGAGCCGGTTCCGCGAGGAGCTCGCGCTGGGTAGCGACACCGATGCGGCGGTGCGCGTGGCGGTGTCGACCGCCGGGCGCACCATCGTGTTCTCGGCGACCATCATCGTGGTCTGCGTCGCGGGCGTGCTGATCTTTCCCATGACCTTTCTGCGCTCGGTGGCGCTGGGCGCGCTGACCGCGGTGGGGCTGGCCGCGCTGCTGTCGATCACGGTGCTACCGGCGATGCTCGCGGTGCTCGGCGCGCGGGTGGACGCGTTCGGCCTGAAACGCTTCTCCCGTATCGGGACTCTCGCGCAGGTCGACGCCTCGTTCTGGTCGCGACTGGCGCGCTGGGCCATGCACAGGCCGGCGTTACTGGCCTACCCGGTCATGCTGGCGCTGCTGGCCATGATTCTGCCGTTCCTGCACGCGGAATACGCCGGGCTCACCGAGAAGTATCTGCCGCCGGGCAACGAGACCCGTTCGGCGCAGCAGGATTTCGATGCGAGGTTCCCCACCGAGCGGGTGTCCCCGATCAAGCTGGTGATCGCGGGTGCCGATCGCGCCACCCTCGGGGCGATCGTCGCGGTGGCGAACCGAACCCCCGGGCTCACCGGTGAATTCGAGAAGCCCTTCTCCAACGGCGTCGCCGAGAACGGGGTGAACGTCAAGGTCTACGCCGCGGGGCTGGCCGATCCGCGTGCCGCGGACGAGGTGATCGCCACCCTGCGCGGGATCTCCCCACCGGACGGGGTACGCCTGTACGTGACGGGATTGCCGGTGCTCGAACGTGATTCGATACACGGGGTCATCGATCGGCTGCCGTGGCTGCTGGCGATTCTGGCGCTCGCCTCGTTCGCTTTGATGTTCCTGGCCTTCGGGTCGTTCGTGCTGCCGATCAAGGCGGTGCTGGTGAGCGCCCTGAGTTTGACCGCGACGCTGGGCTTCCTGTCGTTCGTCTTCTACGACGGGCACGGGGCCGGCGTCCTGAACTTCACCCCGCAGCCGCTGAGTTTCCCGGTGCTGGTGGTCATCATCGCGATCATCTTCGGGCTCTCCACCGACTACGAGATCTTCCTGATGTCGCGGATGGCCGAAGCGCGGGCGAAGGGCGCGTCCACCACCGAGTCGATTCGCCACGGCACCGCACACACCGGCGGCATCATCACCGCCGCGGCGCTGGTACTGATCATGGTGACCGGCGCGTTCGGCCTCTCGGATCTGGTGCTGATGAAGTACGTCGCGTACGGCATGATTCTCGCACTCGTTCTGGACGCCACCGTGATTCGCATGCTGCTGGTACCCGCGACCATGACGCTGCTCGGCGACCGATGCTGGTGGGCGCCGGGGTGGGCGAAGCGCCTGCACGATCGGATCGGCCCCGCCGCGGTCTAGCGGAGAACCCGGGTGCCCAACCCCAGCCACCGGTTGCAGATTGTCTCAGACACTACTAGTCTAAGCCCGGCGCGCGAACCCCGATGAGTACCCCACCGGGATTCGCACAGCCACGAGGCGGCCCGCTGCCCGGCCGAGTGCCCACTTGATGCGCCGGACCGCGGGCCGTCTCGGCGACCATCGGCGCGTCCACCGGCGTCACCCCACGAGCGGGCCGGGGACAACGCGGATCACTCGACACGGCCTGGACCGAATCCGAGGTCACACCCGGAAACACCAACGGCCCGAGATCATCTCGGGCCGTTGGTCTTCGGGTCTCGGGCCGCCGGGCATGCGTGCCGGCGGCTGCGGCGGAATCCTGCCGGGGGCTCCGGATGGGGGCTACTTGACCGAGTTGGCCAGTTGGTCGGCATAGGGGGCGACGAACTTGCCGAGCAGGGGGAGCTCGGCGCGGGCGCCGCCGGTCTTGTTGGCCTGCACCATCGCCAGGATCCAGACGACCAGGGTCAGCAGGCTCAGGGCCAGGCCGGCCAGGCTGAAGATGATGCCCAGCGCGCCGAGCAGGGAGCCCAGGATGCTCAGGACGATGTTGAGGACCGAGACCGCGCCGAAGAAGACGACCGACTGCGCGGCATGGAACTTCACGTCGGGGTCGTTCTTGCCCACGAAGAGGAAGATGACTCCGGTGAGCCAGCCCAGCGCGTAGGACAGGATCGCGCTGGTCTTCTTGTCGAGGCCGGTGGAGTTCGTGGGGTACTGAGAAGATGTCATGCGGTAAGTAGACGCGGCGCGACGCGCCTACCGATACCAACTTTCGGGGAAACCGCAGTTAACGGGAGTGCGCTGGTACCAATCCGTTCCGATTCGTACAAGCGCTCGCGCCGCGCCACCGGTCAAGATCATCGGATGATCGAACGCATCCACCCCTACATCGACGGTGACGACCCGGAAGCCTTCGCGGACTTCTACTCCGGCGTCTTCGGCCTCGAGGTCGCCATGCAAGCGCCCGTCCTCGGCTTCCGCGCCCCCGGAAACCCCGCGGCCCAGCTCATCGTCCTGGCGCCCGGAACCGAGACCCCGACCCCGCGCTTCGGCATCGACCTCGGCGACCCCGCCCTCGTCGACGCCGCGCACGCCGAAGCCCTGCGCCACGGCGCGAAGATCGTCTACCCGCTCACCGACGAACCGTGGGGCGTGCGGCGCTTTTTCGTCGAAGACCCCGGCGGCACCGTGATCAACGTGCTCGCCCACCACCGCTGACGGCCCGTAAACAATCATCGAAGCCCGCGCGAGCAGGCAGAATATCGATCGGCGGGCCCGCGCCGACCCTGCGCGAAAAACTCGTCGAAAAAAGTTTCGGCGACTTGTCGATCTTCGACACCACCCGTTCGACCTAGGGATGTAAGCAAGACCGACACCTACTCCAGGAGACGAACCATGAAGTACATGCTGATCATGCGAGCGACCGACGACGCCTGGGCCGCGATGGAGAAGTACGACTTCGACGAGATCCTCGAGACCATGGGCAAGTTCAACGACGAGCTGATCCGCGCCGGAATCCTGGTCGCGGCCGAGGGTCTCGAGGACGCCGCCCAGACGGTGGTCGTCGACTACGCCTCGGAGACCCCCGTGGTCACCGACGGTCCCTACGGCGAGACCAAGGAACTCTTCGGCGGCTACTACATCCTGAATGTGGCGTCCAAGGAAGAAGCCGTCGAATGGGCCAAGCGGATGCCGCTGACCGGCCCCGGCGTCAAGACCGAGATACGCCGCGTCACCTCCATCGACGAGTTCCCGCAGGACAACGAGTGGATCAAGAAGGAACGCGCCTGGCGCGAGGCCACCGGCCAGCTCTGATGACGCACCCCACCGGCCGGGAAGCCGTCGCCGCGGTCTGGCGCATCGAATCCGCGCGGATCGTCGGCGCGCTGGCCCGCTACACCGGCGACTTCGCGATGGCCGAGGATCTGGCGCAGGAAGCGCTGGCCGAGGCGCTGGTGACGTGGCCGCGCGAAGGCGTGCCGCGGCAGCCGGCCGGGTGGTTGCTCACGGTCGGCCGGCGCCGCGCGATCGACGCGTTCCGGCGCCGTGCCGCCCTCGACGATCGGTACAGCACCATGGCGGGCGCACTCGGCGAGGGTGGTGCGCTGACCGGTGGCGCGCCCGCCGAGCCCGCGCCGCCGGACGCCCAGGTGCTGTGGGATCCCGATCAGATCGACGACGACGTGCTCGCCCTGATGTTCATCTCCTGCCACCCGGTGCTCTCGCGCGAGGCTCGCCTGGCGCTGACGCTCCGGGTGGTCGGCGGTCTGACCAGTGACGAGATCGCCAAGGCGTGCCTGGTGCCGACCGCGACGGTGCAGGCGCGAATCACGCGGGCCAAGAAGACACTCGGCGCGGCCGAGGTCGCGTTCGAGGTGCCGCCCGCGGCCGAGCGCCCGGCCCGGCTCGGGTCGGTGCTCGGCGTCATCTACCTGATCTTCACCGAGGGCTCGTCGGCCAGTGCCGGCGGCGATCTGATCCGCACCGACCTGGCCGGCGAGGCGGTGCGGCTCGCCCGGGTGCTGGCCCGCCTCATGCCCGCCGAGGCCGAGGTGTACGGGTTGCTCGCCCTGCTCGAGCTCACCGCCGCCCGGTTCCCGGCTCGTACGGGTCCCGACGGCGAGCCGGTGCTGCTCGAACAGCAGGATCGCCGCCGCTGGGACCGCTCGGCGATCCTGCGCGGGCGGGCCGCGCTGACCAAGGCGGCCGAGGTGGGCCGCGGTCTCGGGGCGTACGGCCTGCAGGCCGCGATCGCCGAATGCCACGCCGTCGCACCGTCGGTCGAGGCGACGGACTGGGAACGAGTGGTCGTGCTCTACGAGGCGCTGGGCAGGCTCGCGCCCTCGCCGGTGGTGGAACTCAATCGCGCCGTGGCGGTGTCGATGGCGAGCGGCCCCGCCGCCGCCCTGCCGATCGTCGACGGCCTGACAGCCGCGGGGGCACTGGCGAATTCGCACCTGCTGCCGAGCGTGCGCGGCGAGCTGCTCACCCGTCTCGGCCGGACCGCCGAGGCTCGGGACGCGCTGAGCGAGGCGATTGCGCTGTGCGGCAACGAGCGGGAGAAGTCGGTGCTGGCCAAGAAACTCGCGAATCTGTAGATACGCCACGCCGAGACCCGAACCTGTTCGCGCGCAACAGTTTTCCGATACCTCGGTGCTGAGCTCACGGTCCGCGACCGGGCGACGCTACCAGGAGCCCGCTCCCGTGGCGTCGCCGGTTATGCGGCGTCGACGAACGCTCCGTCGACCAGGAGCGGAACCACCTTGCTCCCTTCGACTTCGGCCGCGACGGCTACGTCACCGCCGAAGCCCTTCGAGGTGAGTTCGCGGCCGGAGGCACAGTCGTGGATCAGCGCGGGGACGTCGGCGAGGCCGTCGTAACTCGCTTTGGCGACAACGGCTTCCGGTGAGAGCCCGCCCGGGACGAGGTCGGCGAGCACGCTGATGACCGCGGCCGCGCCGAGCCAGTCCTCCACCGCGGGCCGGATGACGCCGGTGCCCGGCCAGTGTTCCCCGGCGGCGATCACCGCCACCGGGTTCTCTTCGGTACCCCAGCCCCGGGCGGCGATCCACTCGGCGACCGCCGAAGCGTTGCGCAGGCAGGCGGCGAGCACCGGAATCCCGGTCACGGCAGCGCAAATAGCGGAACCGTTCGGCGAGGGCAGGACCAGTCGCTCGGGGGCGGGGGCTCGGCGCAGGGCGGCCGGCGAGAGCGACCAGGGTTGCTGTTCGGAGACGGCGCTACGCCCCACGGCCAGTTCCGCGTTCTGCTCGGCGGCGAACGCGGCCGCGTCGCCGTCGCGCCACGGGTAGGGCAGGACCCGGGTTCCGGCCTCGACCATGACCGACACCGATGTGGTGAAGGAAAGCACGTCCACGACGACGACGGCGGCGCTGCCCGGGCCGAGCGCCCGCGCGCCCGCCAGTCCCCAATCGATTCGAATCCCCGTCGGCAGCTGCTTCGCCCACTCCGGAACCTCGGTCATCCCCGCCCCTTCGACTCGCCTCGAACCCAGCTGGCCAGTGTGTCAGAAATCGACCCGGTTCGCCGAACGGCAGCACCCGCCAGTGGACCGAATACGAACCGGCAGTGCGGCATTCACCGCTCCTGGGCGATACACCGGACGCCGCAAACCCACCCCGAGTCACCGGCCGACCGTGTGCGGGGGGAATCGAGCGCTCGAACCCTCCTCAGCCGCGCAGTTCGGCGATCGCCTTCTCGATACGCCGCTGCCGGGTCTCGGGCTTCTTCGCGCCCTCGATCGCCAGGACATGCACGCGCTTTCGGCTGTGCGAAAGCTTGTCGTAGGCGGCGCGCGCCTTGGCGTCCGCATTCAGCGCGGCCGCGAAGTCCTCGGGTTCGACGACCTCGCGGGGCTCGGTGTCCAGTTCCACCTCGACCTCGATTTCTTCCCCGATGTCGACCCCTGCCGCCTCGCGATTCGCCCTACTCAACCCGATCAGGTGGCGACCGCGCATCAAAGCGATGCGGCTCCGCCACGAATGCCCGTTGATGGTGATCGTGACCGGCGGCCGTGCGCCCTCGCCGAGCGCCGTCACCACCTCGGCCGGAACTTCCAGGCCGCGCATGGGTTCGGGCGGCTCGACGTGGGATCGAAACTTCATGTGCGCTCTCCCTGGTGACTCACGGCGGAACCGGCTCGTCCGGCTCGCGCTCCCCACCTCGAGATCATCGCCGTGATCGGGACGGACCCGGCATATGCCACGCCGTCGCGAACCTCGGTGCGGCGGAGCCGCTGCTTCCGGTGGGTTCCCGGCCGCTGAAGCTCCAGCCGCCGGTCGGTATGGGTCCTACGGTATTTCCGCAGCAACCCCGCGACATCCGTGGTGACCACCGAACGCGCCACGGAGTGCCGCACGCAGGACTTCCCGCGCAACCGAAACGGCCGTGCGTGAGAATGTGGACGTGTCGAAGTCGAAGCTGGCCGCCGGGATCTCGGATCGTGAGGCCGAGGTGCTCGCCCTGGTCGGGCGATACCGCAGCAATGCCGAGATCGCCGCACAGTTGTTCATCTCGGTGCGCACCGTGGAGACCCACGTGTCGTCGCTGCTGCGCAAGGTCGGGGTGGCGGATCGGCGCGCGCTGGCCGAACGGGCCGCCGAGCTGGACCGGTCGCAGGCGAGCGGGGCGCCCGCCGCCGTGCTGCCCGCGCCGCTGACCTCGTTCGTCGGCCGTTCCCGCGAGCGCACCGAATTGCGCGAGGCGGTGCGGGCTCATCGGCACGTGACGGCGCTGGGTCCCGGCGGGGTCGGCAAGACGCGCCTGGCGTTGGCCGTCGCCGCCGACCTGTCCGGCGAATTCACCGGTGGCGCATGGTTCGTGGATCTGGTGCCGGTCACCGATCCGGCGATGGCCGGGGCCGCGGTGGCGCGGGCGCTCGGGCTCGCCGAGCAGCAGGGGCGCGGTCTCGAGGAGTCGGTGTCGGCCACCCTCGGCGACCGCCGGGTGCTGCTGGTGCTCGACAATTGCGAGCATCTGCGCGACGGGGTGGCGCCGTTCATCGAATACCTGCTCGCGAACTGCCCGAACGTGACGGTGCTGGCAACCAGCCGGGCCCGGCTGATGGTGCCGTTCGAGCAGGTTTTCACGGTGCCGCCGCTGTCGCTCGGGGACGATGGCGCGGATGCGGTCGCCCTGTTCCTGGATCGGGCCGCGGCCCTGGGCTGGCCGGTGGACGCCGAGCAGCTGGATCGGGTGCGGGAGATCTGCGGCCGGCTCGACGGGCTGGCGCTGGCCATCGAGCTCGCGGCCGCCCGGCTGCCCACCCTCGGGCTGGACGGGCTCGGGGCGAGCCTCGCGGATCCGCTGCGGCTGCTGGTCGGCGGGCGGCGGGCCGACGAACGGCATCAGTCCGTGCGGGCCATGCTGGATTGGAGCCAGGCGCTGCTGACCGGCGAGGATCGCCGTGTGCTGCGGCGCATCTCGGTGTTCGTCGCGCCGTTCACCGCCGTGGATGCCATGGCGGTGGCGGGTTCGGCGGAGCTGGACGCGATCGCGGTCGCCGACGGGCTGGCCCGGCTCACCGAACAGAGCCTGCTGACGGTGGTGCGGTCCCCGCGCGGGACCCGCTATCGGGCGCTGGAGACGATTCGCCAGTACGAGCGCGAGGAACTCGTGTCGGCCGGTGAACTCGAGGACACCCTTGCGCGGCATGTGAATTGGTGTGCGAGCGCTGCCCGCGAGCTGCTCGCCGACACCGAACGCCCGGTGCGGGAGCGGCATTCGGCGTTCGATGTGATCGCCGACGACATGCGCGCGGCACTGGCCTGGGTGGCCGCGCTTCCCGAACGGCGGGACGAGGCGTTCGATCTCGCTGTTTCACTGGCGCGGTTGACTTTCGACCGGAATCTGATCGGCGAATCGCAGCGGCGCTACGAACAGGCGGCCGCGCTGACCGCGGACTCGAGCGCCGCCGCCGCGACCCTGCGACGTGCTGCCGAAGTCGCCGGGTGCCGACTGCGCGGCGAGGACATGTATCGCCTGCACCGCGCGGCCGCCGCGATCGCGTCCGGCGCGGGTGATTCGGCCGCTGCGGCACGGGATCTGGCCACCGCCGCGATCACCGTCTTCCGGATGGCGGATACGTTCGCCCAGCCGGTCTCGGTGAGCGAGGCCGCGGCGCTGTTGAACGAGGCGCGCGCACTGGCCGGGAGCGATCCCGCCGCGCTGGCCGCCGTCGCGCTGGCCGAGTGCGGGGTACTCGCGCATGCCGACGTCGAGGCCGACGCACCCGAGCACGACCCCGAGCGCGGGTCGGAAGGGCTTGCCTCCGAAGCGCTCACCCGCGCCGAGCACGCGGTGGATCTGGCCGACCGCACCCGCGACCCGCTCGCGCGCAGCGCCGCACTGGACGCGCTCGCCGCGGCGCAGTGCTGGGCCGGGGACATCTTCGCCACCGCCGGCACCACCCAGCGGCGGGTGGCGCTGCTGTCCGCCATGCCGCTCTCGCCCGCCAGTTCCCTCGAACATGTCAACGCGCTGTCCGAGGCGGCCGAGATCGCCATCGGCGTCGGCGATCTGGCGGCTTCGCGGCGCTGGGCCGAACAGTTGCACGATCTGCCGCTGCTGGCCGAGCGTGGTGATGTCGCCACGGCCGCGCTGCTGGTGGCGGAGGCGCTGGCGGGCAACCTCGACGAAGTACTCACCGGCAGTGGACGATTCCTGGACGCGTGGGAGCTGTCGGGCCGCCCGCACTCCCCCGGCCTGGCTCCCGCCGCCGCGGCGGTCGCGATGGCACACGGCCTGCGCGGCGACGATGCCGCGCGCGGCGACTGGCTCGCGATCGTGGACGCGCTCGGCGGCACCGGCGCGCAGCAGTCCGCCTATCGCTCGGTGTTCGAGGCGATCGTGCTGCTCGATCGCGGTGAGAATGCCGCGGCGCTGGCGCAATTACCCATCGAACAGGATTCCCCCGACGAGCGCGCAATCTGGATCTGGCGCCACTGGTACGTGGCCCTGCGCGCCGAGGCGGCGGTCCTCGCCGGCCACCCGGACGCGCCCACCTACGTCGCCGCCGCCCGAACCACGGTGTCCGGCAACCCGATAGCCGCCCCGATCGTGGAACGCGCCGCGGCCCTCCTGGACGCCGCCCCCACCCGCCTCCCCGCCCTCGCGTCGGAGTTCGACCACGCCCACTGCCCCTACCAATCGACCCGAACCCGAACCCTCGAGTCCCGGTCCTGATCCCCTCACATGGCGCACCAACCCCTCGACGCCGTCGAATGCCCCTTCCGCTGGCATCGGGTCAACGACGGAACACACCATCGAGGGAGGTGGGCGGCCACGGGGACCACCCACCACCGCCTCAGCGAACCGCGATCTCGTCACCGATGAGGTGCAGGCGCCGGGACAGGTCGGAGACGAACACGCCTTCGGGATCGACAGTTTCGCGGGTGCGCCGCCATTCGTCCAGACGTGGATACATGGCGCGGACCATCTCAGGTGTCGTTCGAGAGTCCTTGGCGAAATACAGTCGGCCACCGGCGTCCTGGACACGCTGGTCGAGGCGAGTACAGAACTCGGCCAGTCCCGGCGCGAGCGGGAAATCGAGGCTGAGCATGTAGCCCGGATGCGGCCACGACAGTGGTGCGTCGTTGGCGGGGCCCATGCGCTTGAAAACATTCAGGAACGACCGGTGCCCGGAGTGCGCGATCGCTCGCACGGTGGCAGCCAGCTGTTGTTCGGCGCCGAACGGCATGGAGAACTGGTACTGCAGGAATCCTCGGCGACCGTAGGCGCGGTTCCATTCGCCCAGCAGATCCAGTGGGTGATAGAACTGCGTGAGGTTCTGGATACGCCCCCGTGCTCGGCGCGGATACACCCGGTGTGCGGCCTCGGCTGCGATGCGAGTCGTCAGGTTGTTCACCATGCCGTTGGGGAAGATGTCCGGCACGGTAAGCAGTTGCGGCGCATCGAATTTGAGCGGATTGCGGCGCAGTTTGGGCGGCAACTGATCCAGGGTGGCCAGCGACTCGCGGCTGAATCCGGCACGACCGAGTCTGGAGTCGATACTGATCGTGTCCGGAACCGACATCGAGTACTCGTAGCCGTCGTCGGAGCCGCCGGTCAGCAGCTCCATGGTCTGTTCGAGGTTGTCGGTGCGGTCGTTGTCAACGATGAAGTACGCGGTCTCGGTGTGCTTCATACGAATTCGAGCACGCACGATGATGCCGGTCAGGCCCATTCCACCGACGGTGGCCCAGAACAGTTCCGCATCCGGTCCGTCGGGAGTCAGAGTCCGTATCGTTCCGTCGGCGGTGAGCAGGTCCATCGAGCGCACATGGTTGCCGAAGCTGCCGTGCGAGTGATGGTTCTTGCCGTGGATGTCGGAGGCGATCGCTCCGCCGATGGTGACCTGACGGGTGCCGGGCAGGACCGGCACCCACAGCCCTCGGGGCAGACCGGCTTTCATCAGCGCATCGAGACTCACCCCGGCGTCGGCGTCGACAACCCCGGTGTCGGGATCGACGTCGTGGATTCGATCGAAGGCCGTCATGTCGATGACCAGACCACCCGCGTTCTGGGCGGGATCGCCGTAGCTGCGGCCAAGGCCGCGGGCGATGACTCCGCGTGACCCTGCGGTACGAACGGCTCGAGCCACGATATCGACATCCGGCGTGCAAAGTACCTGCGCTACAGACGATGCCGTACGACCCCACCCGGACAGCGTCCGTCGTTCCATCATCGATCCCCCTTGATTGGCATTCACCCCGCCACGGTAGCCGCGCGCCGCAACGCGCCGCCAGGACGTCGAAACCGTGCCGGATCCCGGATCTCACCTACTTGCCGGGTGAACTTTCGACCCATCTGGGACGCGACCATTCATAGGGTTCCAAAGGCGCGGCGGCCGAGCGTGGCTCGTGCGCTGGTGAATGCTCGACATGAAGTGTCGCGGGGGTGGGCCCGCTCTGGCGCAGAAGCATCGCGGAGGTCGGCTAGGGCCCGGTGTTCTCGTCACGGAGCGCGGTGATCATGCTGCGCAGGGAATGGAACGCAGCGGTCCGTTCGGGGGCGGTCATGCCGGAGAGCATCGTGAGTTCCACGGAACGGACTGCGGCGGAGGCTTTTTCGAGACTTCGGCGGCCTCGGGGGGTTAGGCGGGTGGGGAGGGCCTTGCCCACCGGGGCCTCGGCGGGGCGGGTTACATAGCCGTCGCGTTCCAGGGACTGGAGCAGGACGTTCATGGTTTGGCGGGTGACGAACGCGCCGCGGGCCAGGTCGGAGTTCGACAGGCCGGGGCGCTGGGCCAGCAGCTCGAGGCAGGAGTAGTGGGTGACGCTCATGCCGAGGGGGCGCAGGACCTCCTCCATGGCCGCACGGAGTGCGCTCGAAGCCTCTTTCAGCAGGTAGCCGAGCGAAGTTTCCAGGTCGATGCCGTCTTGACTCATGTCAGTATTCTGACATACATTGAGGCATGTCAGTAAACTGACATACCCGGAAGGAGATCACCATGCCCGTCACCGGCCCCGACTTCATCTCGCTCCAGACGCGCGACCTCGCCGCTTCCCAGGCGTTCTACGAGCGGTACCTGGGCCTCGTCCGTTCCCCGGCCGGCCCGCCGCACGCCGTGGTGTTCGAGACGAAGCCGATCGCGTTCGCCCTCCGCGACCTGATTCCCGGCACCGACCTGGAATCCGCCGCCCACCCCGGATTGGGCGCGGCGATCTGGCTACACGCCACCGACGTCCAAGCGATCCACGACGCCCTCGCCGCGGATGGCCATCTCATCGTCTCGCCCCCGATGGACGGCCCTTTCGGCCGGACCTTCACCTTCGCCGACCCCGACGGCTACCGAATCACCCTCCACGACCGCACCTGAGCACCCGGCCATGCCCGCGATGTTCCGGCCCTATCCCGAGGTGCCGGAAAACCCGGCCTCGGTGAACGCCCGCAGGCCGGACCGTCACCAGCACGCCGCTCGACTGTGCGGCAATGACTTCCACTGATAGCGTTCCCTCCCGGCAGGCGTTATGCCTGGATCGTCTGGGGGGATGTTGTTGATTCGGTCAATAGCGGTGTGCCTGTCAGCAGTGGCGCTGGTGGCCGGGAGCGCAGCCGTCGCGGGTTCCGACCCCATCGGCGTGACCGTCCTGCCCCGGCCCGACGGGCCGCATCGAGTGGGTGAAACCGTTGTGCACCTGGTCGATTCAGCTCGGGAAGACCCGTTCCATCCCGACCGGCAGCGCGAGTTGATGGTGTCGGTGTTCTATCCCGCCGAAGCCGTCGAGGGGCACCCGCGCGCCCATTACCTTTCCACCGCACTCATTCCCGATATGGAAGAGCGTTTCGGGCTGGAGATCCCGGGACTCCTGACCAACTCCTACACCGGTGCGCCCGCACTTGCCGGAGGGCCGTACCCGGTGATCCTGTACTCGCCCGGAGCCGGTGACACCCGGATCTACGGGACCGGGCTGGCGGAGGACCTTGCCAGCCGTGGCTACGTCGTGGTCACCGTCGACCCCACGTACGAATCGACCGTCGAGTTTCCCGGGGGCAGGGTCGAACGGCCCGCACCGCTGCCCGGCGGATTCGACAGGGACATCCGTAAGAAGTTCATCGCGGCGCGACTGCTCGACATCCGATTCGTCCTGGACTCGCTGGCCCGGATCGCCGGTGGGGACAATCCCGACGCCGGCCACAGGGCGCTGCCGGCCGGGCTCGGTCATGCCCTGGACCTCGAGCGTGTGGGCATGGTCGGGCATTCGTCCGGCGGGTACACCGCGGTCGAATCGTTGCACGACGACCGCAGGATCGACGCCGCGGTCGATCTCGACGGGCAGATCGGCGTCGACGAGGAATTCGGGCGCGCGGCCGCGGAGGGGGTCGACCGGCCAGTGCTGGTGATGACCAGCGGGCAGATCGAGGAGGTCGGGGACGCCAACCCGTCGCTGGCCGCGTTCTGGACGAACGCCACCGGCTGGAAACGCCAACTGACCTTGCGGGATTCGGCGCACTACGACTACACCGATTTCCCCGCGCTGGTGCCCGCGATCGCCCGCCCCGTGGCAGCGAGATACATCGGTCCCATCGCCGCGGAGCGTGCCACCACCCTCGTGCGCACGTACGTGGCGGCCATGTTCGACAAGTTCCTGCGCGACCGCACCGACACCCCGCTCGACCGGCAACCCGCCGAGCCCGAGATCGTCGTCACGCGCTGACAGCACTCCCGCGTCGGTAGCCTGTCGGCATGTCCGTCGAGCCGGTGACCGAGTCGACGCCGCGTCCCGTCCGGCACGCGGTGATGACGCAATGGTGGCGGGAAGTGACGTTCCTGCACTGGCCGGTGGATCCGGACCTGGCGGCCGCCCTGCTGCCGGCCGGAACCCGCCCCGACCTGTTCGAGGGCCGCACCTACGTGGGGCTGGTCCCGTTCCGGATGGATCGCACCCTGCGACTGCCCTACCTGGGTTCGTTCTGCGAGACGAACGTCCGGCTGTACTCGGTCGACGAACGCGGACGCCGTGGCGTGGTGTTCCTCTCCCTGGATGCCGCCCGGTTGATCCCGGCGCTGGTCGGCCGGTCGGCGCTGTCCATGCCGTATCTCTGGTCGTCGATGGGAATCGAAAGGACGACCGGCACAATCGATTACCGCTGCCGCCGGCGGCGTGGCGAGGCCGGCGCCCGGGTGCGGGTGCGGGTCGGTGCGCCGATCGAGCAGCCGACGCCGCTCGAGCAGTTCCTGACCGCCCGCTGGGGCCTGCACGTCACCCGGTTCGGCAACACCCTGTACATGCCCAACGAGCACCCGAGCTGGCCCCTGCATCACGCCGAACTGCTGGACTGCGACGACGATCTCGTCGCGGCCGCCGGCCTGCCCGCACCGGCCGGCAGCCCGGTCAGCGTGCTCTACTCCCCCGGCGTGCCGGTGCGATTCGGACGGCCCTTCCGCGTGTAGCACCCGATCGACCGCGAGTGAACCGTCCTCACGCGTGCGCGGTCTTGCCACCGTCGATGACCAGCTGCGCTCCGGTCAGATACGGATGCTCGTCCGAGGCCAGGGTCAGAGCGAAGGCCGCGATCTCCTCGGGCGTGGCGATGCGGCCCAGCCCGGGCACATTCGAACTCGCCCACTGCTTCATGAAAACCTGCCAGGCCGCGTCGGGCAGCGATTCCATCCCGGCCGCCCGGCGCACCAGCTCGGTGTCCGTGGTTCCCGGGATCAGGGTGTTGACCCGGATGCCGTCGGCGGCGTAGTCCAGCGCGGCGGCCTGAACCAGTCCCGCGAGACCGCGTTTGCTCGCGGTGTAGGCGCCCTTGCCGGTATCGGTGGCGATCGCATTGCTCGAGGAAGTCACCACGATCGCACCGCCGCCCGCCCGAATCAGATGCGGCACCTGGTATTTGATCGACAGAAAGGCACCGCGCAGGTTGGTGTTCACCACCCGGTCGAACTCGTCGGCGTCGTACTCGTGCAGCTTCTTCTGAATGGTGATGCCCGCGTTGTTGAACGCGACATGCAGTCCGCCGTAGATCCGCGCGGTCGTATCGACGAAGTCGCGAATATCGCTCTCCACCAGTACGTCCGCGCGAACGAAGGTGGCTTCACCCCCGGCGGCGCGGATCTCGCGCTCCACGGACTGCCCGCGCTCGACTCGCCTGCCGCAGAAGGCGACCCGGGCGCCCTCGGCGGCGAACAGCCTGGCAGCCGCGGCGCCGATTCCCGAGGTACCGCCGGTGATCAGTACTGTTTTCCCGGTGAACCGCTGCCGGGCGGCGGGACCGTATCGCGGCGCGTTCGAGTCGGCGCCGAGCGCCACACCTCCGGCGAGGCCCGCGGCGGCGCCCGCCAGCACGCCGGAAGCCACCGCCGCCCTGCCCAAGAGTCGTCTGCGGCTGGTTACCGGTGCGGCGGTGGTCGTTTCGGCTGCGGTGTTCTCGTCGGTCATGTCCGCAAGCCTGTCGCCCGCCACCCGGTGCGCGTATCGGCCGTGCGGCCCGACTCGCGGCCGCCGGGAGGAGCCGGGTCCTCCCGTGGGAGGAGCCGGACGGTGTTCACCTTCGGCCACTATGGTGACCGTGATGGATTCAGGCGGCGGCACTCGACTTTTCGCATCATGGTTCGAGGTACGCGGTATCCCACTGCGACTGCTCGTGCTGCTCGTGCCCGCGACCGGGTGCCTGTTCCTGCTCACCGGCACGGCCGGCGGAATCGATTGGGCGATAGCACTGTCGGCGGTCGTGGTCGCCGCGGCCGGTGTGCGATGGCCGTTCATCGCCGCGCTGCTGACCAGCGGACTGCTCCTGCTCGGCTTCGAATTCGGTGACAGTGGGCCGATCGTGGCCAAGGTGGCGGCCGGCTTCGCACTGACCGAGCTGGCCGCGCGCCGCGAGGGTCGCGAAATCTATGTGGCCGCAGGGGCTCTGGGCCTGGCCTACCTGCTGCACCCCACCGGCGAGTTCGCCGCCAACGGCTACCGCGCGGTGGTCATGGCGGGCGCACCGCTGCTCCTGGGCGGGTTGCTGCGCACCATCCGCGGGAGCGCGGAACGCGCACGACGCCAAACCCTGGAACTGGCCGAACGCCGCGATATCGAGGTGGCCGCCGCCCGCGCACTGGAACGCACCGCCATCGCTCGCGAGCTGCACGACCTCATCGCCCACCACGTCTCCTCCACCGTGTTGCGGGTCGGGGTGGCCAGGCACGCACTGCCCGACGCGCCGCCGCCACTGCTCGAGGTCCTGGACGAGATCCACGCCAGCGGCAGGGAAACCCTGCGTGACCTGCGTCGCCTGGTGTCGATCCTGCGCGACCCCGCGATGACCGAGGACGCGTTCATCGCACCCGCCGATCTACCCGCCGCGGTGCTCGCGGTCGCCGAGCGCGCCGGGCAGCTGGGGGTCACCGTGGACTGCGAGGTCGAGGAATCCATCGGCGAGATCGACGCCATGTCTGCCCTGACCCTGCTGCGCCTGACGCAGGAGGGCATCGCCAATGTCGCCGAACACGCGGGCCCCGGCACCACCGCACGACTGCGCATCACAGTGAATTCGGATCACGCCGCATTCCTACTGTGCGACAACGGCTCCGGCGCAGGGCAGCCCGCGAGCGGCAACGGCCTGGGCCTGGTGGGCCTGCGCGAACGCGTCGAACTGCTGGGCGGGGAGTTCGCGGCCCGATCCCACGGCCCCGGCTGGCAACTCACCGCCACCCTCCCGATCGGAGTCCCCGTCCCGTGACGAGCATTCGCGTCCTGATCGTCGATGACCAGCACCTGGTCCGCGCGGGCCTGCGCATGCTCTGCCACACCGACGCCGATCTCGAGGTGGTGGGCGAGGCCGCGACCGGCCGCGAGGCGGTCCGCCTGACCGAGCAGCTCACCCCGGACGTGGTGCTCATGGACCTGCGCATGCCCGGCATGGACGGAATCCGCGCCACCGCGGCGATTCTCGCGATCCGGCCGAGTACACGGGTGCTGGTGCTGACCACCTTCGACGATGACGAACACCTCTACCCCGCCCTCGCCGCGGGAGCCTGCGGCTTCCTGGTGAAAGACGCTTCCCCGCGGGACCTCCTGGACGGCATCCACCGGGCCGCGTCCGGCGAACGCCCCTTCACCCCGGAGATCCTCACCCGCGTAGTCGATTCCGCCCTGACCGCCCGCACCGCAGCCCCGGCCCCGCCGGCGTCCCTGCCGCCCGGCCTGACACCGCGCGAAACGGAGGTCCTGCTGCTGGTGTCCACCGGGATGGGCAATGCGGAGATAGCCGAGCGACTCCACGTGGGCGTGACCACGGTCAAAACCCACATCACCAATCTGATGACGAAAACCGGTGCGACCAACCGCATCCAACTCGCGCTGCTCGGGGTCGGTCGCTGACACGAGACCCGCGGTTCAGCGTGTCTCCCACACGAACCCGTCGGGGTCGGCGAACGAACCCAGGCCGCTGTCCATCACGATCCGGTGCGAACCGCTGCCCTCGGGGGACATTCCGGCATCCTTGGCCGCGGACTTGCGGGGGTACATCGCCAGGGTGACCGGGGAGCCCTTGCCTTCGAACTCGGCGTACTTGCCGCCGAAGCTCTTGGCCACGGTCAGGCCGCGGTCGGCGTAGAACTGCTTGCTGGCCTTCACATCATCTACGCCGAGCAGCAGAACCACGGTGTCGACCTCGCGGGTGAAGGGGCCCACGTCCTTCTTCTTCGAGGTGTCGACCTTCCAGATCGTGCCCTCGGGAGCCTGCAGGACCGCGCCGTAGCCCCACAGGCTCTTCTTCGCCGGCTTGACCACGGTGAACCCGGCCTCGACGGCGGTCGCGATCAAGCTGTCGACGGTCGAGGGCTGCGAGACCACGAGGGAGAGCAGGAATCCGCGGAAACCGGTCGAGGGCGACTGCGACTCGCGGAAACCGATCCGGTCCCCCAGCCCGAAGGCGGCTTCGTAGCACGCCGCGGCGGCCGCGACATCGGCGACCTCGAGCTGAACGTTGATATCGGTGCTGGTGAGCGTGTTGTTTTCCATGCCCATAACGATATGGACGGGGCCGGACGGCAACATCCGTGCCGACCACCGAACCCACCACTGAGACCCGGTACGTAGGCCGACACCGGGCCGCGTGTGGGCGACGTCGAGTCAGCCGGCGTTCGAGGTGCAGATGGTGTCCAGCACGGACGGCGGTGTGACGAGCCGGGCCAGACCGACATCGAACAGGAAACTGGTGGGCGGGGACAGGGTTCGATTCCCCATGTCGAGCGCGGCAGCCTCCGCCGCGGCGGCGGTCGCCCCGCGCCCGGTCAGATACACCGGTTCGAGCCCGTTCGACCACGCCGTCCAGCTCACGAGTTGCACGACCGAGGCACAGTCGTTGTGCACGCGCGCGAAAACGGTGCAGCGATCCACGGTGCAGGCTTTGACGGCGGCCTCGTCCGCGGCGGCCTGCGATGGAAAGTCAACCGCCACACCGACTCCGGTGTGGTGCTCCCACGGCATGCCCGGTGTCTTCTGCTGGTAGACGGCGATCGCCCCGTACAGATCACCGGCCGCGTTCGCCGTCCCCGTACCCGAGGCGAGCAGGACGCCGGCGGCCGGAACCACCATGGCCAGAGCGGATTTTCCCAACAACGACATGAACTCGACCCCCGAGTTGTAGTGCACGGACCGGGAGATCATTGCCGGAATCGGGCCGAGTGTCCAGCTCGCACGGCGGAATTCGGCCTTCGGCGCAGGCTGGTCAGTCCGGTGAATGACCCGGAGAGTTGGGCACCGGGATCTCGAACTGCCAGGGGCCGACGATGCCGGGGCGGGCCGCGGCTGCGCCGTGCAGGCGCAGATATTCCGCACGCGGGACGTCGACGGCGCCGAGCGAGGCCAGATGATCGGTGGTCATCTGGCAATCGATCAGGGCGAAATCCCAGTCGGCGAGTTGGGTGCAGAGCCAATACAGCGCGATCTTGGAGGTGTCCCGGGCGCGCGAGAACATGGATTCACCCGCGAAGGACCGGCCGAGCGCGACACCGTACAGACCGCCCACCAGTTCGCCGTCCCGCCAGACCTCGACCGAGTGCGCATGGCCGAGCCGATGCAGTCGCAGGTAGGCCGCCCGCATGTCGTCGCCGATCCAGGTTCCCTCCTCCTTGGCCCGCGGCCCGGCGCAGTGGGCCATCACCTCGGCGAAGGCGCGATCCATGGTCACCGCGTAGTCGGCGATGGCGACGGCTCGCCGATGGGACTTGGTCACCCGCAGGGCCGTCGGCAGCAGAATGCTGCGCGGGTCCGGGCTGTACCAGTGGATCATCTCGCCGGGGTTGTACCAGGGGAAGATGCCCGCGGAATAGGCGGCGAGCAGTCGCTGCGCCGACAGATCCCCGCCGAAAGCGACCAGCCCGGACGGATCCGCCAGCTCCAGGGACGGGAATGGCTGGTCCGGTTCGGCCAGGTACAGCCGCATCAGGTCGGAAGCGTCGGTCACCGGTCAGACCTTACCGACCTGGCCGGACAGCGTCCGGCTCTGCGGACCGTGGAATGGCCGTTCCGGCGGCCACGCGCCGCGTCAGCAGATCGGAATCGTGCCCGGGGCGGTCGGCTGCCCCGAGCTGATCGTGCACAGCGACTTCCAGAACAGGTTGGCCCCGTTCTGCGCCGACCCGCTCTCCACGGACCCGTTGAGCAGTCCGGCGCCGAGAGCCGTGGCCGAACCGCTGGATCCCTCGTCAGCGACAGCCGACGGTTGGACGGCCGCCGCACCGTCCGCGTTCTCGATCAGCGTCAGGGGCGCGGCCGCGGCCGACCCCATCCCCGCGAACAACACACCGGCCACTCCGGCCGCGGCTACGACATAGCGCATGTGAGAGGACCTTTCCGGGGTGAAGGCCGGACACACCGCCGACCACGCGAGAACTATAAATGCGTTCATTTCACAAATAGCCGGTATGGATCGTCCGCCCCTGCCCCCAGTTCCATTGCCTTGCAATCGGACTCGAATCGAACTCCGCAGGCAGAGGCGCCCGATCGCGCGCACCGCCGCTTCATCCGGCGGATTCCTGCGACCCGGGCCGCTCACAGCGCGAAAGCCGTCGGACGAGCCGAGTACGTTCTGTCGCATGGGTTTTCTGGGTGGGGTGTTCGGCTCCAGGCGTAAACGGCTCGGCAGGCAGGCGTTCGAGATGGTGCGGGACAACCCCGCGGTCAGTGTGGCGGAGTACGACGCCGCGAACTTCTCGATCCGGTTGCCGGGATCGGCGCGAAAGCCGGTGCGCGGCCCATCGTTTTCGTCGCCGCCAACACCGGTGTGCTGATCGGGGCCGAGTACTCCGAGCGGCACGTGGTGCAACTGGTCGACACCGCCCGCGAACTCTTCGACCGGGCGGTCCGCGAGGTGTCACCGGTCCCGTACACCGTCGACGACTCCGGCCGCCTGATCCCGTACCGGGTGCCGCCGGACCACCTCGCCGCGCGCGACATCGACTTCGCCGAAAGCACTCTCACCAGCCGCGTGTACGCGCAGCAGCACAACAACCTCAGCGCCGACGTCGAGGCGGGCGCACTCGATTTCACCCCCCAGGTGATGCACGTCCGAGCACCGAACGGTTCGGCGACAACCCTGACCACCTGGACCGATACCGTCCCCTCGCTACTACCCCACGCCCGCAACGTCATGCTCGTCGACCGTGATGCCTCGGACGGCTTTCCGGTTCCCTGGGAAACCCTCGCGAGCGCGGTGCCCCTGACGCCGGTCGAGGGTCTCTATCCGCCGCGCTATCGGGCCGAGTTCCACCCCGACGCCGAGCACATGGCACGGTTGCGCGCCGCCGGGGGTTTGCGTTGACGACCGGACGGAGCGCGAGACCCGCTGCGCGTCAGCATGGTTCGCGTCCCGCTGCCCCGAATCGCAGCCGGGCCGCGGTGTTGATGCTGGTGGGCCTGGTGGCTGCGGCGACCCTCGTCACCGCGGTGCTGTTCTTCTCGCTGTCGGCGCTCAGCGACAGCGTGGAATCCGCGGTTGTCCTGCCGGACACGCACACGGAGCTGTCCGATGACGAGGCCAGGAACAAGATGGCCGAGCTGTTCGACATCCATATTCCGGAGAATTGGCGGCTGGCCGAGATGACGGAGACCTGCCGGAACAGGATGAACCTGCCCACCTGCACCTACGACGGGATGTTCGAGGGCCCGGCAACCGAATTCGCCCGGTACCCCGAGCTCTTTCGCGGCGCGGCGGTCGCTCGGCCGGTCACCTGCGAGGTTCTCGCCGCCAAGAACCTGCTCGACCTGGTACCCCAGACGACCTGCACGAATGGGCAATCGCTGGTGCTGCACGAATTGGCCGTCGGCCGCGCGGTGATCGGAAGCAGCGTGCTCGTCGCGGGCTCCGCGACGACCACCGACGTGCGAATACGAATCAGGGTCGTCTAGGTCGGCCGGAACGGGCGTGTGGCTCACGCCCGTTCGGCATTGCCCGATGCATGATGGGCGTCATGTCCGTAGCCAGGTACACCATCGGTATGGTCTATTTCGACGGCATGACGCTGTTGGACAGCGTCGGCCCGGCCGATCTCTTCGCCCGGGTGCCCGGGGTTCGGCTGATGAACATCGGTGTCAAGCCCGGCCCGGTGACCACCGACTGCGGGATTCGGGTCATCCCCGACTGCGTACTCGGCGCGGCCCCGGAACTGAACGTGCTGTTCGTCGGCGGGGGTGGCGGCACCACCGAGCTGCTCGCCGACGCGGACCTGCTGTCGTTCCTGTCCCGCCGTGCGCCACAGGCGGATTGGATCATGTCCGTGTGCACGGGCGCGCTCGTGCTCGGCGCGGCGAATCTGCTGCGCGGGTACACCGCGACCACGCACTGGAGCATGCTGCACGCCCTCCCGCTGTTCGGCGCGACCACGTCCACCGACCGCGTCGTGATCGACCGCAACCGGGCCACCGGCGGCGGGGTCACGGCCGGAATCGACCTGGCGCTCAGCCTGATTGCCCGCCAATGGGGAACCGAGCAGGCCGAGCTGGTCCAACTCGTGACCGAGTACAACCCGCATCCGCCCTTCGACGCGGGCTCCCCGCAACGCGCTCCCGGCGCGGTGCGCGAGTCCGCCGACGCACTTTTCGCTCCGCTCACCACCCGCCGCACCCGCGCGGCCGAGGTCGCCGCGGAACGTCTGATGGCACGCGCACGCGACTAGAACCGGCCGCGGGTCGCCTTGCGGACGGGGCATCGACCCGGCCTCTCGGTGTCGAGGCGACCGCCATGGACCCTTGTGCGGGTAGCCCGGCAATCCACGCCCGGAGGCAAAATTCCGCAGGTCAGGCATCGAATGCGTGATCCGCGAATGGAATTGGGGGCATGACCGCGGGCCCGGCAGCTTGTTACGGTCGCAGCTCATCGCATCAACATGGAGGAACTTATGTACCGTCCCGTGCTGAATGTCCTTGCCGGCGGTTCGCTCGCACTCGCGATCGCCCTGCAGCCCGCGATCGCCGCGGCAGCACCGAACGCGGCAGCGGCGAACGCTGCCGCGGCCGAATCGCCCGCCACCGTCTCGGCCCCGATCACCAGGCCGTTCGATCCCATGTGCCCGCTGTGCTTCGTCCGCGAATTCATCGAAAGTGGTTCCGCGCGCTGACGATCCGCTCAGCGCTGCTTCCACGCCGCGTAGCGGTCGGGGCAGCACACCGCGCAGGGGCGGTAGCCGGCCGCGACGGCCGTGGATTCGTCGGCGAAGAACACCCGGCGACCGGCATAGCCGCCCGCGGCGATCGCACGTAACGCCGAAGGGCAGTCGAGGCGGCCGTAGATCCGGCTGCCGCGGTGCCCACCCCACCGGCCCGGGGTCCCGGAGCGGTAGGGCCGGCCGCGGGCATCCAGCAACAGATAGCCGGGGCCCGAAAAATCAAGCGGCATCGTGGAATACCAGCGCCAGGGTGCGGCGGCGCCCGGAACGGACGGTGGATACGCCGTGGCGGACCGGGGCCGCCGACCAGCCGCGGGCCGTGCGCACCGGCCGGTCGCGGGTGGTGAACACGAGCCCGTCACCCTGGGGAATCAGCGTGGCCGCACCGCGAGACTGGGCGCGGGCACGCTGCTCGACGAGCAGGAACTCACCGCCCGTGTGGTCGATACCGGGCCGATCGAGAGCGATCACGACCTGGAGGGGAAATACCAACTCCCCGTACAGGTCTCGATGCAGCGCGTTCCAATCCCCGGAGCCGTAGCGCAACAGGATGGCCGTCGACCGGCGTTGCCCGGCCCGATGGCACATGTCCAGCCATTCGTCGAGGGTGTCCGGCCAGGGGGCGGGCCGCCCGAGCCTGGCCCACCAGTCGCGAGCGATGGGCAGCAGGCGCGGGTACAGCGCCTGTTTGAGTTCCTCGATCGGCTCGGGATACGGCGCGGCGAAGTAGCGGTATTCGCCGGAGCCGAAACGGTGCCGGTTCATGTCCACGGTGCTGCGGAACAGCGCGGGCCGATCGTAGAGTTCGGCCACCGCCGCGGCTTCCGCGGCGGTGAGCAGGCCCGGCAGCGGTGCGCCGCCGAAGGCGTCGAGCTCGGAAGTCACCGCGGGCCAATCGATTCGATCGACCCTGGCCGATCGCAGCCCCGGTGTCGCGGTGCTCATGCGGCGGCCTCGAGGCTCAGCAGCAGATTCTTGGCCTCCGCGCCGCCGACGTATCCGCCGAGGCTGCCGTCCGCGCGCAGGACCCGGTGGCACGGCACGATCACCGGCAGCGGGTTGGTGGCGCACGCCGTGCCGACGGCGCGGACCGCCTTCGGGTTGCCGACCAGCTGGGCGACCTGGGCGTAGCTGCGTGTCTGTCCGTAGCCGATCTCGGGCAGGTGCTGCTGCACGAGCTGCCGGAAGCCCTGCGACAGTGACAGATCCAGTGGCAGATCGAAGGTTTCGCGGCGGCGGTCGAAATACTCGTCGAGTTCGCGCATCGTGTCGTCGAGGCGTCGCGGCGCCCGCAGGATTCGCGGGCTGAGTTTGTGCGCGAGGGTCTCGAGAACGCGATCGTGGTCTTCGCGGGCATAGGCGACCCGGACCAGCCCCGTGGGCGTGGCGGCCAGCAGCAGCCGGCCCACCGGGGAATCCATCGTGGTGTAGGCGACGTCGATCAGTTGGGCCGCTTCGGCTTTGCGCTCGAGCAGGTGGTGCAGCCGAGCCATGGTGGGCTCGTCCACGGGCGCCGACAGGGCGGCGATCGCGTCGTCGTCGCGGGTCATCTCGTTCATCGTGGGTCTCCTTTCAGAGTCGCGCCCGGGTAGGTCCTGCGCAGGGATTTCAGGCCGTCGGCCGCGGCCCGGCGCGCGGCATCTGTGGTGCCGCCGAGTATTTGCGCGATCTCGGCGTACGGCAGGCCGGCGACGTAGTGGTAGGCGATGCTGCGGCGCTGTTTGTCGGGCAGTCCGGCCACCGCCGCCCACACCCCGGCGTCGTCGGATCCCACGACGCCGTCACCGGCCGGCTCGTCGGGCATGTCCCGCACCGGGAGTGGATCACGTGTCGCGGCACGGATGACGTCGATCGCCTTGCGGTGCGCGATGGTCACCAGCCACGCCTCCACGTTCGCCGTCTCGGGCAGGTCCGGATAGGCGCGCATCGCCGCCAGGAAGGTTTCCGACCAGGCGTCCTCGGCGTCGTGAACGCCGACCACCGCGCGGCACACCCGCAGCACGGTCGATCCGTGCTCGGCGACTATCGCCTCGAACGGTTGCTTCACGCGCGGCACAGCCTTCCCCCGCGCACGGACGGGCCGTTCGCCACGATGGCGGCCGGGCCGGGCGTCGCGGTGTCGACCACGGTGTACCGGGTGTTCATCGGCTTCCCCTTTCTCGTTCTCACCCTGCAGACGGTGGACGCGGGAAGAACGTGAGATCACCCGGCCGGGAACTCCGGCCGGCCCCGTCGATGATCGAAACATGTGCCGAGCCGATGTCGCCCCGGGTCGCATATCGCGTGTCGGGTCACCGGTCAGCCGAAGCTGTCGAGCCCGGTCAGTTCGCTCGAGAGTGCCCAGAGGCGGGCGGCGGATTCGGGATCGACCGCCCAGGGTTTGACACCGCCGATGAGCATGTCGTCGGTGGTCGCCGGATCCGCTATGTCGCAGTCCTGGCAGTAGACGCCGCCGTGGCCGTCCAGGCGCGGGGAGGTGGCCGCCCACACCGCTGTCGCCGCGCCCTGGGCCGGTGTTTTGAAGCCCGCGGCGGGTCGGCCGTCGGCGGTGATCCAGCCCTGTGCGATGTGTTCGCCGCGCGCGATGTTGCGCTGCAACGGGGTGAGGATGCTGCCCGGGTGTACGGCGAAGGCCCGCACGCCGAGGGTGTCGAGGTGGACCGCGAACAGCGAGTTGGCGGTCTTGGATTGGCCGTAGGCGAGCCAGTGATCGTAGCCGTGCGCGAAATGCGGGTCGTCCCAGCGGATATCGCTGAGGAAATGGCCCGACGACGCCACCGACACCACGCGGGCTCCGGTCGGCGCGAGCGCCGGGCGCAGACGGTTGATCAGCGCGAAGTGGCCGAGATGGTTGATGGCCAGGTGCGCTTCCCAGCCGGAGGGAACGGTGCGGTGCGGGTAGGCCATGACGCCGGCGTTGTTGATGATGACATCGAGGGTCGTACCCGTCTCGAGCAGTTGATCACTGAAGATTCGAATGCTCTCGAGGTCGGCCAGGTCGAGCGCGTGGATCCGGGTGCGGGCGACGCCGGCGAGCGCGGCCCGGGCGATATCGGGACGCCGGGCGGGGACGATCACCTCCGCTCCGGCCCGGGCGAGCGCGACCGTCGCCGCTCTGCCCAGGCCGGAGTAGCCGCGAGCTGTTCCTGCGCCCGATCCCCCGCACCCCGGGAGGTC
>NZ_JBEXUS010000098.1:0-29933 GCF_040614455.1 Nocardia sp. NPDC005978 | reverse complement strand
GGACCGCCGTCCGGGCCGATCGGCCAGCAGCCCGCGGCCGCCGCCCGCCCGGCCGAGCCGGGTTCGCGCCAGGGCGAACAGCCGCCCGCCGAGACGCCTGCCGTCGAGGAAACGCATCGCATCACCCCCGAGGAACTCGCGCAGACGCCGATCGCGTCGCGGGGGCTGCCGCCCGGTCTGGCCGGGGTGGGCGGGCGCTTCACCCGTCCGCCGGGGACGCCCGCCGACGATCAGATGACCTCGGTCATGGGCCGGAATCCGCAGCAGCCGGGTTCGCCCGGCGCGTTCGGTCCCGCCCAGCAGGGCGTGCCGCCGCAGGGTCAGGCCGGCCAGGGTTACCCGGGTTACGGCGCACAGGGGCAGCCCGGCGGCCAGCAATCGGGGTATGCCGGTGGGACGCCGGGACATTCGGGCGGCCAGCAGGGTGCACCGGGCGCCGGCGCGTACGGCGGTCAGGGCGGCTACGGCCAGCCGGCCGGCGCGTACCCCCAGCAGGGCGGATACGGCCAGGGCGGCGGCGGATACGGTCAGCCGGGCGGCCAGTCCGGTGGTGAATCGGGTGGCTACCACCCCGAGTCCGGCGGACGCGGGGGTTTTGCTGGGACTTCCGGAAACGCTCCTGGTCAGGCCGGGTCGATGTACGGTGGGTCGATGCCGTCCAGTGGGTCGCGTCAGAATCCGCAGTCGCCGGAGGATGTTGCCGGGCAGTCGGATTCGGAGTCCGGCGCCGAGGGGGAGCGCAGGCCGCGCAAGGGCAAGCTGTGGAAGAAGATGAAGGGCAACCTGTTCGGTGCGCCCATCATCATCGGCGCGGCGGCGCTGACCGCGCTGGGCGCCTATTCCGGTTCCGAGCCACCGCAACTCGCGGCCGCGCAGCTCGCCGACGGGCCACTGGCTCCCGGGCACGCGTGGGACCTGTCCCGCCTCATGGGTGAGGTCTGCGCGCTCACCCCGCTGGCGGTCCCGCCCGCCCCGGGCATCTCCGGGGTGGAGGATCCACAGCGCTCGCAATGCGTCACCGAGGGCGTGGACACCCTGCGCTACAAGATCCCGGGTCCGGTCCGCGGCAAGGACCCCGGGCCGCCGCTGCACATCTAGCGCGTAGGGAAAGCCGACACCGCGCTCGTCGCCGATGCGCTCCCCTCGGCAGCTGCGGGAAGGAACCATCCTTCCCGCCGGTGATCCGACTCGTTCCGGACCGACCGGAGCTCGACGCAGACGGGCCGCGAGCCCGGTGGAGCGCAGCGTCGTCGCCGGGCGCCGCCCCGTTTCAGGGGTGCGGTGCCGCGCTGGTATCGTTCTCCGTTGGCGTGCGGTACAGCCGGGTTCATTCCTGGCCGTCGCACGAGCCCCGGGTCTCCACCAGCCGCCGGGATCGCTCGACCACACGCCTGGCTGGCACCACATACGACAGACAGGGAACGACTGTGCCTACGTACAGCCCCAAGGCGGGTGACGTGACCCGCAAGTGGTACGTCATCGACGCCACTGACGTAGTGCTCGGCCGTCTCGCCGTGCAGGCCGCTGGCCTGCTGCGCGGCAAGAACAAGCCGACCTACGCGCCGAACGTCGACGGTGGCGACTTCGTCATCATCATCAACGCTGACAAGGTTGCCATCTCCGGCAACAAGCGTGAGAACAAGTTCATCCACACCCACTCCGGGTACCCGGGTGGTCTGACCTCGCGCTCGGTGGGCCAGGTCCTGGCCAGCCGTCCCGACCGTCTGGTCGAGAAGGCTGTCAAGGGCATGATCCCCAAGAACAAGCTGGGTAACGCCATCGGCGGCAAGCTCAAGGTCTACGCAGGCCCGACGCACCCGCACGCCGCTCAGCAGCCCATCCCGTTCGAGATCAAGCAGGTGGCCCAGTGACCGCTCCTGAGGAATTCGCCGACGACTACGTGGTCGAAGACACCACCGTCGAGGTTGTCGAGGAGGGTGACGGCTACGAGGCCGAGTACTCCTCCGAGGAGACCTTCGCCCCCATCGTGATCGACCGTCCGGTGCAGACCGTCGGCCGTCGCAAGGAGGCCGTGGTTCGCGTGCGCATGGTGCCGGGTACCGGCAACTTCGTGCTCAACGGCCGCACCATCGAGAACTACTTCCCGAACAAGGTGCACCAGCAGCTGGTCAAGTCGCCGCTGGTGACCGTCGAGCGCACCGAGTCGTTCGACATCTACGCCCGCCTCGTCGGCGGCGGCCCGTCCGGTCAGGCCGGCGCGCTGCGCCTGGCGATCGCGCGTGCGCTGATCGAGGTCACCCCGGAGGACCGTCCCGCCCTCAAGCGTGCCGGCTTCCTGACCCGTGACCCGCGTGCCACCGAGCGTAAGAAGTACGGCCTCAAGAAGGCCCGTAAGGCGCCTCAGTACTCGAAGCGCTGATATCACGCCGTACGGCAATACCGTGCCCGGTCTCCTCGGAGGCTGGGCACGGTACGGTTCGGGCGGCGTTTCGTGTGGGCGGGGCGCGGTGGCACCGTGTTCTTCGCCCACATGCGCGGGGTTTTCCCGAGAGCAGGCTCCCGGCGGCGATTCTCGAAATCGCTGCTACCCCCGCCGTCCGGCGTTATCCGATACGTTTCGTGTCGGGTATCCCGGGCGGCGGGCGGGTCCGGGTGCCTGCTCTTTCTGTTTTCCACCGATCAGGGGTGAGGTATGGGACGTTTGTTCGGCACCGACGGTGTCCGCGGGCTCGCCAACGACTCGTTGAGTCCGGAACTGGCGCTGCGGGTTTCGGCCGCGGCGGCACAGGTTCTGAGTAGGGGCAAGAAGCGCGCGCTGGCCGTGGTCGGCCGCGACCCCCGCGCGAGCGGCGAGATGCTGGAGGCGGCGGTCATCGCCGGGCTCACCTCCGCGGGCGTGGACGTGCTCTCGGTCGGCGTGCTGCCGACCCCCGCGGTCGCGTATCTGACCGGGGTCCACGACGCCTGCCTGGGCGTCATGATCTCCGCGTCGCACAATCCCATGCCGGACAACGGCATCAAGATCTTCGCGGCGGGCGGGCACAAACTCGACGACGCCATCGAGGACCGCATCGAGGCGCTCATGGCCGACGGCGGCTTCGCGCGGCCCACCGGCGCCGGGATCGGCCGTGTGCTGGGCAAGCCGGGGCAGCTGGACGAGGGGCAACCCGCGTACAGCCTGGAAGGCACCCACGAGCGGTACGTGGAGCACCTGGTCGAGGCCACCGGGCGCGACCTGAGCGGGCTCACCGTGGTCGTCGACTGCGCGCACGGCGCGGCCTCCGAGGTCGGGCCCGCCGCGCTGCGGGAGGCGGGCGCGACGGTCATCGCCATCAACGCCGAACCCGACGGGCTCAACATCAACGACGGCTGCGGCTCGACGCACCTCGAACCGGTGCGGCGCGCGGTCACCGAACACGGCGCGGATCTGGGCCTGGCGCTGGACGGCGACGCCGACCGCTGCCTGGCCGTGGACGCCACCGGCGCGGTGGTCGACGGCGACGCCATCATGGCGATCATCGCCCTGGCCATGCGCGATGCCGGGGAACTGGCGCAGGACACCCTCGTGGCCACCGTCATGAGCAATCTCGGCCTGCACATCGCCATGCGCGACGCCGGAATCCTCATGCGCACCACCGCGGTCGGTGATCGCTACGTGCTCGAGGAACTGCGCCGCAGCGGGTACACCCTCGGCGGCGAGCAGTCCGGGCACGTCGTGCTGCCCAGGTTCGGCACCACCGGCGACGGGGTGCTGACCGGGCTCAAGCTCATGGCGCGGATGGCCGAAACCGGCCGTGCCCTGGCCGATCTCGCGTCCGTGGTGACGACCGTGCCGCAGGTGCTGGTGAACGTCCCGGTCTCGGACAAGGCCGCCGTCGCGGTCGCGCCCGAGGTGCTGGAGGCGGTCGCGGAGGGCGAACGCCAGCTGGGGGACACCGGGCGAATCCTGCTCCGGCCCAGTGGAACCGAGCAGCTCGTGCGGGTGATGGTCGAGGCCACCGATCCCGAGCACGCCAACCGGCTGGCCGGCGATCTGGCGAAGCTGGTCGCCGCGGTCTGACACAGGTCCGATCGCGATGATGCCCGCTGTCATCCCGGCAGCGGGCATTGCCCGGCGGCGAACCGGCGCGGCCGGAGCCGCTCGCAAATCTACACGGGTCGTGCATGCCGCGCCGCAGTGGCGAGTGGAGTACGCCCGCGACATCGAGACCACGCCAAGGGAATTGGCGACGTCCTGCACCTGCGGGCGAAGCCCAGTTCGGCGAGCCCCACCCGGCCGGACACTCGGCGCAGGGTGACGGTGCCCGCGCCCACGGCGGCGCGGTGGCGGGGCCCTGCGGCCCGGTGCCCGAGGTTGCCCGGAAACACGGCACGGCCTGCGCCGCGACCGGCCGCCTCGGCGAGCGGCCGGATGGTCGGCTTCGGGCTACTGCTCTTCGGTGAGCTGACCCGCGTCCAGGTGCCAGCGGCGGGTGGCGCGGACGTTGTCGAGCATGCGGCGGTCGTGGGTCACCAGCAGGACCGTGCCGGTGAAGGATTCGACGGCCTGCTCGAGCTGCTCGATGGCGGCCAGGTCCAGGTGGTTGGTGGGCTCGTCCAGCACCAAGAGGTTGACGCCGCGGGCCTGGAGCAGGGCCAGGGCGGCGCGGGTGCGCTCGCCGGGGGACAGGGTGTCGTTGGGGCGCAACACATGTGGGCCGCGCAGGCCGAACTTGGCCAGCAGGGTGCGCACCTCGGCCTCGGGCCAGTCGGGGATCAGGGCACTGAAAGTGTCCGCGAGCGTTTCGTTTCCGCGGAAGAGGCCGCGGGCCTGATCCACCTCGCCGACCGCGACGCCGGAACCCAGTGCGGCCGTGCCGCTGTCGGGTGCGGTCTTACCCAGCAGCAGCGAGAGCAGGGTCGACTTGCCCGCGCCGTTGGCTCCGGTGAGCACGATGCGATCGCCGTAGTCCACCTGCACCGTCACCGGGCCGAGCGTGAAATCGCCGCGGGTGACGCGCGCGCCGTTCAGGGTCGCCACCACCGAACCGCTGCGCGGCGCGGCGGCGATGGACATGCGTAGTTCCCACTCTTTGCGCGGCTCCTCGACGGTCTCCAGGCGCTCGATGCGGCGCATGGTCTGCTTGACCTTGGACGCCTGCTTCTCGGTGGCCTCGGCGCGGGCCTTGCGGCCCATCTTGTCCGAATCCTGTTTGCTCTTGCGGCGGGCGTTGCGGACGCCGTGCTCCATCCAGTTGCGCTGCATGCCCGCTCGGGCCTCGAGCCCGGCCTTGGTGTCGGCGTACTCGTCGTAGGCCTCGCGCACGTGCCTGCGGGCGATCTCGCGCTCCTCCAGGTACGACTCGTAGCCGCCGTCGTACTGGCCGACCTGCTGCTGTGCCAGGTCGAGTTCGACGATGCGATTCACGGTGCGCGCCAGGAACTCCCGATCGTGGCTGATCACCATGAGCGGTTCGCGGACGCCGGTCACGAACTGCTCCAGGCGGGCCAGGCCGTTCAGGTCCAGGTCGTTGGTCGGCTCGTCCAGCAGCAGAATGTCGAAGCGGGACAGCAGGACCGAGGCCAGACCGGCCCGTGCGGCCTGGCCGCCGGAGAGCACGGTCATCGGGGTGTCCAGGCCGTGCGGCAGGCTCTCGGTGAGACCAAGTTCGGCGGCGACCTCCTCGGCGCGCTGTTCCAGATCCGCGCCGCCCAGGGCCAGCCAGCGTTCGAGCGCGGGGGAGAACTCGTCCTCGCCGCCCTCGGCGAGGCGCTCGGCTGCCGCGTCCATGGTCTGCTGGGCGGCGGCGACCTCGGTGCGGCGGCGCAGGAACTCCAGCACCGATTCACCCTCGACGCGTTCGGGTTCCTGGGTCAGATAGCCGACGGTGGCGTCGGGCGGGCTCAGGGTGATCTCGCCCTCGGGGGCGTCGCCGTCGGCGAGCATGCGCAGCAGGGTGGACTTGCCGGCGCCGTTCACCCCGACCAGGCCGATCACATCCCCGGGCGCCAGCACGAGATCGAGGTCGGCGAACAGGGTGCGCTCGCCGTGTCCGGCGGCCAGGCCGCGCGCATGCAGAGTGGTGCTCACCTGCGCGATTCTGCCGTGCTCAGGGTTTCACCCTGACCTCGGCCCCGTCGAAGTTCAGGGTCGGAATCGGGTGTGGGACCGATGCGCGGGGTCCGCCGAAACCGGAGAGTGGAGGTATGACAACACCGATCACCACCCGCAAGCGTCTCACCCGTTCGAGCCAGGACAAGTGGATCGCCGGTGTGTGCGGCGGCCTCGCCGAGTACTTCGGCTGGAGCCCCGCCATCGTCCGGCTGCTCTTCGTGCTGTCCTGCCTGCTGCCCGGACCGCAGTTCGTGCTGTACATCGTGCTGTGGCTGGTTATCCCGAAGCGCTGATTCATCCACAGGCGGGGAGTTATCCACATTTGGTATGAACGCGGTGCGGCGAGCCCTCGCGGGTGACAGGATGAGATCCACGTCACAGTGGAGGAGCTCAAATGGTCACATCGGGTGATCTGTCCGGCTTGGATCTGCCGAATCTCGACTCGCATTCCGAATTGGGCGCGCTCGGCGCCGTGGAGCTACAGCACCCGACCCAGGACATCGATGGCGACGGGCTGCTGGACACCGTGACAACCAACAGCGATCGCGCCATGCACGTCTGGACCGATATGGATCACGACGGGTACGTGGATCACGTCACCGTCGTGGACAGCGGTGGGGCGTACGCGGCCTGGGAGTTCCACCATCACCCGGACGGGTCCACCGAATGGGTGCGCACCGACGCCGGTCGCCTCGGCGGGTGACCGGTCGCTCGGGGGGTTTCGCGCTCGGGTAGCTGAATTGCGCTGCCGCCCAAGCTGATCCGCGCGTCCTCGGCGGGTGGCTGCCGCATTCTTGCCAGGGATTCAGGGGGATCAATGGGTGGATCGAACATGCCCGGATTCGGTGCGCTGCACGCGGATCTGACCGAGATGCGGGTTGCTGCCACCACCCTGCGATGTTGCGCGGACGCGCTCGCCCGGCAATCCCGCGCGGTGGCGGAGAACAGTTTCGGTGCGGGAAGTTCGGACGCGGGCCGCGACTACGCCGCCCAGGCGGCGGCAATCCACGCCGGGTTCACCCGAGTAGCGGCCTTCCTGCACCGGTGGAGCAGCGCGGCGTTGCTCACCGCCGACGTATTCGATCATGCCGCTGCCGAATACGAGCGGCTGGATCGCGAACGGGCGGCCTCCGCCGGTGCGGCGCAGCCATGACCTACGACCCCGCCGGCAGGTCGATCGACGAGATCCTGGACCACGGCGCCCCCGGGCTCCGGTTCTGGGAGCACTTCCTGCCGCTGTACGAGGAGGCGCTCGGGTCCCGGCGGAACAGCGCGCTGTCGGCTCTGCGGGCAGCCTACGACGAGCAGCGCGGTGCGGATCTCGCCGGACTCGACGACGCCCGAAACCGGTTGGCGCAGGCGCTGTCCGACGCGGAGTGCCAGTGGTCCGCACAGTGGGCCCTGGCCCAGCGGTTGCCCGCGTTCTGGAGCGGCGGCACCGGCGACCAGGCGCAGTCCACCCTGATCGCCCAGTTGCGCCGCGCCCGCGAGGATCTCGATGCCGCCCGCTCGGCCGTGGCGGCCCTCGGTGACCTGCCCGCCCCGCTCCGCCAGGCCGCCCTGACGAAAGCGGAGGCGGCTCTGGCCCTCCTGGAATCAGCCGGGGGTGGTGAGCCCCGCGTCGCCGTCGCGGGGAGGTCGCTCGTCGAGATCGCGGCCTTGGAGGATTCCGACCCCTGGCTCACCTCCACCTTCAAAACCGAGGTGGAAGAAAGATTGGAAGCCTTCACCCGAACCTGCCGCACAACGGACCAAGCCTTCGAATCCCACTACGCCACGGTGATATCCGCGCTCGACGCCGTTCTCGACCTGCCCTTTCCGCAGCCGTTCGCCGTCTGGTCGGAGCAGTCACCAGCCGATCCTGCCCGGCTCGGCACGTCACCGGACGCGATGGCGGGCGGCTCGAAGTACGGTTTGCCCGATGATCGTTCGGGTCCCGAGCGGAGCGCCGAAGGTCGGCAGGGTGGTCCCGACTCTCCGGGTTCCGGATTCACCGATTCCGGAGCCGGACCAGGCGCGCCACCGGAAACGAACCCCGACCTCCGATCGGCCCCGGCATCCCAGTACGACGACGCGCAGACCCGGCCGGCCACCACCCTCGATGCCCGCCCGCAACTGCCCGGCCCGATGACAGCGCCCGCCGCAACCTGCCCGGACGCGGCGAACCCGAATGCCGCGCAACAGGCCCAGCCGAACGCCGCTCAACCGCAGTGCGCACAGTCGAACCCCGCCCAACTCCACTGCGCCCCATCGGGAACCGCCTCCGCCCCAGGCCAGCCGTCCACCCTCACCGCCCCGTCCAACCGTGAACCCGACGGCGAACCGGGCCACTCACATCCGGAATCGTCCACCGACCCCGAAGCACCGGGCGCGCCCGCGACCCAACTCGCCGAAGCCGCCGCGACCTTCCTCACCACCCTCACCGAGGCCGTCGGTACCCTCGCAACCACCGTGCTCCCCGAAGCCCTCTCGGCCCTCACGGACCTCCTGCCCACCCCGGGCGAATTCCTCGGGGAGCCATCGGATCCGAACCCGATTCCGTCGGACCCCGCCGATCCCGCCCCCACGCCCGGCGCCCCCGCGGACAACTCGCCCGCTCCCGGCGGCCTCGACCAGCCACCCGAGCCGCCCCCCGCCGAAGCCCAACCCCCTGCGGCGGACAACAATCCATCGCCCGGCGACCCTCGGCCTCCGGAGTCCTGCGCCAATCCGCCACGCGCACCCGAAAGCCCGGGTGCGGCAGCCGATCCCGCCCCTCGATCTCCGGCGAGTCCGGATGCATCGTTCCCCGGCCCCGCACCCGCCGAAATCCCGCCGTCCTGTCCCGCCCCGCCAACGGATGCCAAGGACGACACGGCGCCGCCCGGGAAACACGATCCAGGACCGCCATCCGCCGCATGCGAAGAGGTTCCGCCACCCGTCCACCCCGATCCAGGTGTGGCACAGAACGAATGCGGACCCGGTTCCCCCGCCTCCTCGTGTCCCGGCGATGGATCCCCGGAAGCGCCATCACCCCCATCAGCCGGTAAGCCCGACTGCGAAGCAGCGCCGCCGCCGAACGAGGCTCACCCCGACCCCGCCCCGAACCAGCTCCCGGATCGCCCGGCTCCCCCAGAACTCGAGGTGCTGCCCCTCGGCCCGGACGGCCTCCCCCGTCCCTCCGCCGCGCCACCCCCCGAACCCGCTCCGCCCCCGAACAACCCGGCCGAACCCCCGCCCGCCGCCCCACCCGGCGCCGAGATCCCCGACGGCGGAACAGAAATCCCCGACACCGTCGAGCCCTAGCGGATCGGATCATGGTCGATACCTCGCCCTGCAACGTCCTTGTCGCCCGATCGCGACAGTGGACTGCCAGTCCTGGTGGTATCTGAGCTCCGCTGAACCCCGGCGACCAGGAGCGGGGAGGCACCTTACGAACCTGTTCCGTCATAGAACAACCCGGCCGAACCTCGAGCGAAGGCCTGCTAGCGGCGAATTCCTCGACCGCGGAACGGAAATCCTCGACACCGCCGAGGAGCAAACGTGCGCGTCGGCTTCGCTTTCCCCGCGGATGACCTTCGCCATCGGATATACCTGGAGGCATCACGGTTCTTACCTCTGCGGCCGTGTAACCGTCGCGCCGAACTCGCCGGGCTCGTGAACCCGCCCGGATGAACTCGGGTGGCTAGGTCGCGGCGCGGTGGAAAGGGATTCGGCAGCCACCTCCCATTCTCGCCGAACCCGTTCTATGGCATGGCAACCCGGTTCGAGCCGATACGCCATCTCGCCGGTCGCAGAGCCCCGGGTTGCTGGCGTGCCACGGCGATCACGCGAAAGGGATCGGGCTTCCGCGGCTCGAGCGGGCCGGTATCGACCGGAGGTGTGTGGCGGATCCGACCGGGGCGCGGACGGTCGGAACGGGGTGGGCGTGGGCTACTTGCGGAGGGCCTGGACCAGTTGGAGGAGGGGGAGTTTCTGGGGCTCGGGGGTGGGGTCTTCCTCTTCCGGGGCGTGGGGGTCCACGGTTGTCGTGTGGGGGACCAGGGACTCGGGGTCGGCGAAGGGCTTGTACTTCTTGTCGCCGAGGAGGGTGTAGTTCAGGTAGCCGGTCAGCAGGGCGCGGGTCAGGCGTTCGGTTTTGGGCTCGTGTTTGCCCGCGCCGAGGGCCGACAGGGCGCGGCGGCCTTCGACTATGCCGTTGTGCGTGGCCTTTTCGACCGTGCGCAGGACGGCGGGGCCGGCCCAGGCGGCGGCCAGGGGGAGGGCGTTGGAGTTCACGGCGTCGATGTCGTCGGCGCCCGCCAGGATCAGGGCGGGGGCGTCGATGCCGGGGGCCAGGGCCTCACCGGAGGGCGCAGTGGGGGAGGGGTAGAGGGCGGCGACCGCCGCGACCTCGCGCTGGGCGGCGGCGATCACCGCGGCGCCCGCGCCCATGCCGTGCCCGGCCAGCGCCAGGCGATCGGGGTGCACGCTGATGTCGCCGTTGCCCAGTCGCACCCCGGTGCAGATGTCCAGGGTGGTGAGCAGGTCGGCGGCCAGATTCAGGTGCGAGGGAATCGGCCCGCGCTCGGTATCGGGCGCGGCCGCCACGAATCCCCACGACGCCAGATGCTCCAGCAGGCGCCGGTAGTTCGAGGCGCCCGTCAGCCACCCGTGACCGAAGGCCACCGCGGGCAGGTTCAGGCCCTTCGCGGGCGTGTACACCACACCGGGCTGCCCCGCGATGCCGAGGTTTCCCCGCAGCACCTGGTGGTTGCCGCGGGCGGTCAAAGTGCTCAGGAGCGATTTCACAGACGCCGACACGAGGTTGAACTTATAGGATCGCCGACTCGTTGGGGCGTTTCGCCCGGTCCGCTGCACATCCGGATTCGCGAGCCCCACATACCTCGGTAGGCTGGTGACCCATGTGCGGAATCGTGGGGTACGTGGGGTATAGGGACGCCCTGGCCGTGGTGGTGGACGCGTTGCGCCGCATGGAGTATCGCGGCTACGACTCCGCCGGAGTGGCCATCGCCGACGGCGCGGGCGGGCTCGCCGTCGAGCGAAAAGCGGGCCGACTCGCCAATCTGGAAGCCGAACTCGGCGAGTCCGGTGTCGCGCGTTTCGCGGGATCGACCGGTATGGGTCACACCCGCTGGGCCACCCACGGTGCGCCCACCGATCGCAACGCCCATCCGCACCGCGACCACACCGGCCGGGTCGCGGTGGTGCACAACGGCATTATCGAGAACTTCGCACCCCTGCGGCGCGAACTCGAGGAGGCCGGGGTCGAGCTCGGCAGCGACACCGATACCGAGGTCGCGGTCCACCTGGTCGCCCGTGCCTACGCCAAGGGCGAGACCGCCGGTGATTTCGTCGCTTCCGCGCTCGGCGTGGTCCGCCGCCTCGAAGGCGCGTTCACCCTGGTCTTCACCCACGCCGACCATCCGGACACCATCGTCGCCGCCCGCCGCTCCACCCCGCTCGTCGTCGGCGTCGGCAAGGGCGAGATGTTCATCGCCTCCGACGTCACCGCCTTCATCGAGCACACCCGCGAGGCGGTCGAACTCGGCCAGGACCAGGCCGTGGTCATCACCGCGAACACCTACGCCGTCACCGACTTCCACGGCGCGACCGAGGGCGTGCGCACCCGGCCCTTCACCATCGACTGGGATCTGGCCGCCGCCGAGAAGGGCGGCCACGAGTACTTCATGCTCAAGGAGATCGAGGAGCAGCCCGCCGGCGTCGCCGACACGCTGATCGGGCACTTCGCCGACGGCAAGATCATCCTCGACGAACAGCGGCTGCACGACCAGGAACTGCGCGAGGTCGACAAGGTCTTCGTGGTCGCCTGCGGCAGTTCGTATCACGCGGGCCTGCTCGCCAAATACGCCATCGAGCACTGGACCCGCCTGCCCGTGGAAGTCGAGCTGGCCAGCGAATTCCGTTACCGCGACCCGGTTCTGGACCGCTCCACGCTGGTGGTCGCCATCTCCCAGTCCGGCGAGACCGCCGACACCCTGGAGGCCGTGCGGCACGCCAAGGAGCAGAAGGCGCGCGTACTGGCCATCTGCAACACCAACGGCGCGCAGATCCCCCGCGAGGCCGACGCAGTGCTCTACACCCGCACCGGGCCGGAGATCGGCGTCGCCTCCACCAAGGCGTTCCTGGCCCAGATCACCGCCAACTACCTGGTCGGGCTCGCCCTGGCCCAGGCGCGCGGCGTCAAGTACCCGGACGAGGTCGCGCGCGAGTTCGCCGAACTCGAGGCCATGCCGAAACTCGTGTCGCGCGTGCTGGAATCGGGCGAACAGGTGCGTGCCATCGCCCGGCAGCTCGCCACCGTGCCCACGGTGCTGTTCCTGGGCAGGCACGTCGGCTACCCGGTGGCCCTCGAAGGCGCGCTCAAGCTCAAGGAACTGGCGTACATGCACGCCGAGGGCTTCGCGGCGGGCGAGCTCAAACACGGCCCGATCGCGCTCATCGAGGAGGGTCTGCCCGTCATCGTCGTCATGCCCTCGCCCAAGGGCCGGGCCGTCCTGCACTCCAAACTGCTGAGCAATATCCGCGAGATCCAGGCGCGCGGAGCCCGCACCATCGTGATCGCCGAGGAAGGCGACGACACCGTGCGCCCCTTCGCCGACCACCTCATCGAAATCCCCGCGGCCCCAACCCTTTACCAGCCGCTGCTGGCGACGATCCCGCTCCAGATCTTCGCCGCCGAGGTGGCGATGGCTCGCGGCTACGACGTCGACAAGCCCCGCAACCTCGCGAAGTCGGTGACGGTCGAGTAGCTCGCCCGGGCGTCACCGGCGAAAAACCGGGGCTCAGGGCTCGACGGTGACGGTGCCCTTCATCTCCGGATGCAGCGGGCACAGGTAGCGGAAGGTGCCGGCGGTGGTGAAGGTGTAGCTCCACTCGCCGGTGCGGATGATCGGACTGTTGATCCCGAGGGCCACGTCGCCGATGCCCTGCACCGCGTGCGGGGCCTTGTCGGCGAACTTCCACAGGACCGTGTCGCCGGCCTTGACGGTCAGGTTCGCGGGGGAGAACGCCATGTCCTCGACGGTCACCGTCGTGATGGCGGCCGGGCGCGGGCCGGAGTTCGCCGCCGCCGAGGTGGTCGCACCGGCGCCCGGGGTCGCCGAGGCGCTCGGCTTCGACTCGTCCGAACCGCATCCGGCCAGCGCCACCACTCCACCGACGACGGTCACGAGGAACAGGGCACGCGCGGGCGAGTAGCGGCGGATCGACATGCGGGCCAGCGTAAACCCTCGCCGGTGGCGGCCCGCCGAGCGGTGCGCCCAAGGGGCGGCCCCGCGGTGCGGACTCGGCTCGGCGGGTGCGAACCGCCGAACCCGAGGCGGCGCGACTCGATTTCACGCACCGGCGCGAGTAGGCATGGACGTCCGTATGCGCGGTCCCAGGGCGCGCGGTTTTGCCGGGCGAGTGCACGCACATGCGGGACGGGGGCATAGAGGCGTGCGTCCCGGCGGGTGGGCGCCCGCGGTCGGCACCGGGACGCGAGCCGATCTCGCGCCCCGGCGCGCGTGCGCGCCCGGGGGTGGTGGCGGGGCGTAGTCTGCTGACGTCGTGCACAGGCGGGGTGAACGCCCCGCGAAACCTGCTCTCGCGGGAGGCGAGCCATGAGCGCACCGGGCCGGCGTGGATATTTCACCGCCGCGGAGATCCGCGCGGCCGAGGCGGAGCTGTTCGAACGCGTGCCCGCCGGAATGCCCATGCGCCGTGCGGCTTTCGGGCTCGCCGAGGTGGTGGTGCGGGAACTGCGCGAGCGCACCGGGGGTGTGGCCGGGCGCTCGGTCACGCTGCTGGCCGGCTCCGGTGACAACGGCGGCGACGCGCTGTGGGCGGGCTCGTTCCTGCGGCGGCGCGGGGTGGCGGTCGAGGCGATTCTGCTGGCCCCGGAGCGGGCGCACGCGGCGGGACTGGCCGCGCTGCGCCGGGCCGGCGGCCGGATCAGCGACTGCCCGGGCGCACCCGATCTCGTGGTGGACGGCATCGTCGGCATCTCGGGGCGCGGATCGCTGCGGCCCGACGCCGCGAAACTCGTTGCCGCCGTGCGGGCTCCGATTATCGCCGCCGATCTGCCGAGCGGTGTGGACCCGGATACCGGCGCGATCGACGGCCCGGCGGTACGGGCCGCGGTGACCGTCGCGTTCGGCGCGTACAAGCCGGTGCACGCCCTGGCCGCCCCGCACTGCGGGCGAATCGACCTGGTGCCCATCGGCTTACGGCTACCGGAGCCGAATCTCGCCGCGCTGGAACCGATGTCGATCGGCGCGGACTGGCCGGTCCCCGCCGCCTCGGACGACAAGTACACCCAGGGCGTGACCGGCGTCTGCGCGGGCAGCGCCACCTATCCCGGCGCGGCGGTGCTGTGCACCGGCGGCGCGATCGCCGCCACCTCGGGCATGGTTCGCTACGCGGGCACCGGGGCCGAATCCGTGCTGGCGCACTTCCCGGAAGTCATTGCCGCACCCACTGTTTCGGCGACCGGCCGGGTTCAGTCCTGGGTGTTCGGCCCCGGCGCGGGCACCGACGCCGCCGCCCGCGAGCGGCTCGCCGAGATCCTGGCCACCGACCTCCCGGTCGTGGTCGACGCCGACGGTCTCACGCTGCTGGCCGCGGACCCCGCCCTGATCGGCGGTCGCAGTGCGCCCACGGTGCTGACCCCGCACGCCGGTGAGTTCGCCCGTCTGACCGGCGTCGAACCCGGCCCGGACCGGGTGTCGGCGGTGCGCGAACTCGCCGAATCCCGGGGGGTCACAGTCCTTCTCAAGGGCCGGGCCACCCTGGTCGCCACGCCCGGGCAGCCGGTCCTGGTCAACGAGGCGGGCGGCTCCTGGGCCGCGACCGCCGGATCCGGTGACATCCTGTCCGGCGTCATCGCCGCCCTGCTGGCCGCCGGGCGCGAGCCCGCCTGGGCCGCCGCGGCCGGTGCGCGCGTCCACGCGCTGGCCGCCAACCTCGCCGCCCACGACACGTCCGTCGCGGGCGCGCCGATCTCGGCCTCCCCGCTGCTCGCCCACCTCCGCCGGTCCATCGCCACCCTGCGCGAACTCGCCGCCTGAGCCCGGTCCCGATACGAGAGCCGATCGATGCGTCCGCGTTCGGACACCGTCCCGCCCGGTCGCGCACGGTGTTCGAGCACCGGGCCGTGGCTTTTCGCGCCCGCGGAGGCGGCAGCACCGCGAGGACCCTGCTCGGCTCAGGCTGATCGATCGGCCTCGACAGCGGATTTCGGCGGCCGCGCGCCGGATCGGCCCGCCTGCCCGGGCGGGTGTGATCGGTGTCGCGCGGGCCGGGATGGCAGGATCGGGATTGTGAACAAGCCCGATCCGCAGGTGGAGACCCTCGTCGATCTGAACGCCATTGCCCACAATGTGCGAATTCTGGCCGAGCACGCGGGGGACGCGGCGGTCATGGTCGTGGTGAAGGCGGACGGATACAACCACGGGGCGGCGGAAGTCGCACGGGCCGCGCTGGACGCCGGGGCGCGCGAGCTCGGGGTGACCACCGTGGGCGAGGCGCTGCAGTTGCGGGCGGCTGGGATCACCGCGCCGATTCTGTGCTGGCTCAACAACTCCGACGCCGATTTCGTGAGCGCGGTCGAGGCGGACATCGAGATCGCGACACCGTCCGTGGCGCATCTGCGGGCGGTCGCGGCGGCGGCGCGCGAGGCCGGCAAGACCGCGATCGTCTCGCTCAAGGTCGACACCGGGCTGAACCGCAACGGGGTCTCGCCCACCGAATACACGGCGGTGCTGGAGCTGCTGAAGGAACTGGTGGCCGCCGGCACGGTGCGGTTCCGGGCCGTGTTCTCCCATCTCGCGCACGCCGATCAGCCGCACCACCCCACCATCGACACCCAGCGCGATCGGTTCCTCGACTACATCGCCACCGCCAAGGAATACGGCCTGGAACCGGAACTGGTGCACCTGGCCAACTCCGCCGCCACCCTGACCCGCCCGGACCTGGCCTTCGACATGGTCCGCCCGGGCATCGCGGTGTACGGGCTCTCGCCCATTCCCGAGATCTCCGACTTCGGCCTGCGCCCGGCCATGACCTTCCGCGCCCGCGTCGCCCTGGTGAAACACGTCGCCGCCGGGGAGGGGGTCTCCTACGGCCACGAGTGGATCGCCGAGCGCGAGACCGTCGTCGCCCTCATCCCCGCCGGGTACGCCGACGGCGTACCGCGCACACTGGGCGGCAAATTCGAGGTGTGGGTCGGCGGCGAACGGCGGCCCAATGTCGGGCGGGTCTGCATGGACCAGCTGCTGGTGGACCTGGGCGACAACGCCTCCGGCGTCCGCGAGGGCGACACCGCGGTGCTGTTCGGCGGCGCCGCGGGCGAGCCGCACGCGCAGGACTGGGCCGACATCCTCGGCACCATCCACTACGAAGTGGTGTGCGCTCCCCGCGGCCGCGTCGTCCGCCGGCACCTCGGCGGTGACCGGTGAACGCGCGCGGCGGCCACCGCGAACTCCCCACCGTGGAGGACACCGAAGCCCTCGGCCGTGAACTCGCCACCCACCTCCAAGCCGGGGACCTCGTGATCCTCGACGGCCCCCTGGGCGCGGGCAAAACCGCCCTCACCCGCGGCATCGCCGCCGGCCTCGGCGTCCAAGGCCGGGTCAGCTCACCGACTTTCATCATCGCCCGCCAGCACCGCGCCGCCGCCGACCCCGGCTCGATAGCCCTGGTCCACGTCGACGCCTACCGCCTCGGCGGCGACCTCGACGAGCTCGACGCCCTCGACCTCGACACCGACCTCAACGACGCCGTGGTCGTGGTCGAGTGGGGCCTCGGCGTGGTCGAGCACCTGGCCGACCGCCACCTCCGGGTCCTGCTCCGCCGCGAACCCGACTCCGACACCCGCACCGCCGACTGGGAATGGGTGTCGTCGAACTGACCCCCGCCCCCGAAGCGAAGCGAGCCCCCCGTATTCCGTATCGGGTAGTTCCACCTGTCAGTTCGCGGCCCGTCTCGTTCTGGACTGAGTGGAGCGGGGGAGCGAAGCGGAGGAGCGGAGGGAGGGAAGAACGAGACTTCAGGGGCCGCGAACCCGCCGGAGCGAAGCGGAGGCAGACAACCCAGTATCGTGGGGTCAATCATGCTTGTATTGGCTGTCGACACCTCGACTCCTGCCGTTACGGCGGGACTGGTGGAACTGGAACCGGCGGACGGCGGGGCTTCCGCACCTCGAATCACCACGATCGCCTCCAGGGTGACCGTGGACGCACGCGCGCACAACGAGGTGCTGACCCCGCAGATCCTGGCCTGCCTGGCCGAATCCGGGCGGGCCAGAGCCGATATCGCGGCGGTCGTCGCCGGGGTCGGCCCGGGACCGTTCACCGGGCTGCGGGTGGGTATGGCCACCGCGGCCGCGTTCGGCGACGCGCTGGGCGTGCCGGTGTACGGGGTGTGCAGCCTCGACGCCATCGCCGTCGACACCGAAAGTGATCTGCGCGACCGCACCGAACCCGTCGAACTGCTGGTCGTCACCGACGCCCGGCGTCGCGAGGTGTACTGGGCGCGCTACAACGCCACCGGCCGCATCGAGGGTCCGGAGGTGAGCAAGCCCGCCGATCTGGACCCGGGCACCGCGACCGTCATCGCCGGTTCGGCCTCGCACGTGGACTATTTCGATCTGCCGGTGCTGCCGGTCGAGACGCCGTCCCCGGCCGGGCTGGTGCGCTGCGCCGCCGCCGATCTGCTCGCCGGCGTCACCCCCGAACCGCTGGTGCCGCTGTACCTGCGCCGTCCCGACGCGGTCGAACGCAGCTACGCCCAGGTGGGCCGATGACCATCCGCATCGGGCCGATGCGGCCGAGCGATGCCGCGCGCTGCGCGCAGCTCGAAACCGTGCTGTTCCCCGAGGACGATCCCTGGCACGAGGTGTCGTTCCTGTCGGAGCTGGCCGGGCCGCACAACCGCTACATCACCGCGCGCGACGCCGACAACCGATTGGTCGGCTACGCCGGGATCGCGTTGCTCGGCACCCCAGAACATCCCGAGGCCGAAATCCACACCATCGGCGTGGATCCGCGGGTCCACCGCGGCGGCGTCGGCACCCAGCTGCTCAACGCGCTGCTGGCCGCGGCCGGGCGGCGCGGCGGACCGGTGTTCCTCGAAGTGCGCACCGACAATGCGCCCGCCATCGCGATGTACGAGAAGCACGGCTTCCACATCATCGGCCTGCGCAAGAACTACTACCAGCCCAGCGGCGCGGACGCGTACACCATGCGCCGACCCGCCCTGGCCGGATTCCCGCAGGGCGCCGCGGCTTTCGCGTCGGAGACGACCGGCGCGACGCTCCCGCACGACACCGAGGTCACGTCATGATCGTCATGGGTATCGAGAGTTCCTGCGACGAGACCGGGGTCGGCATCGTCCGGTACCTGCCGGACGGCACGTGCGAACTGCTCGCCGACGAGGTCGCCTCGAGCGTCGATCAGCACGCTCGCTTCGGCGGCGTGGTTCCGGAGATCGCCTCGCGCGCCCACCTGGAATCCATCGTCCCGGCCATGCGCCGCGCGCTCGCGGCGGCCGACATCGAACGACCGGACGCGCTGGCCGTCACCATCGGGCCCGGGCTGGCCGGTGCGCTGCTGGTCGGGGTCGCGGCGGCGAAAGCCTATGCGGCGGCCTGGGATATCCCGTTCTACGCGCTCAATCACCTCGGCGGGCACGTCGCGGTCGACACCCTCGAACACGGGCCGATGCCGCCCGCGGTCGCGCTGCTGGTGTCCGGCGGCCACACCCATCTGCTGCACGTGACCGATCTCGGGCAGCCGATCGTCGAACTCGGCAGCACCATCGACGACGCCGCCGGCGAGGCGTTCGACAAGGTGGCGCGCCTGCTCGGACTCGGTTACCCGGGCGGACCGGTACTGGACGCCATTGCCGCCGAAGGCGATCCGGCCGCCATCGCGTTCCCGCGCGGCATGACCGGTCCCCGCGACGCGCGCTACGACTTCTCCTTCTCCGGGCTCAAGACCGCGGTGGCGCGCTATGTCGAAGCCGCCCAGCGCGAGGGCCGCGAGGTGCCGATCCCGGATATCGCCGCGTCCTTCCAGGAGGCGGTCGCGGATGTGCTGACGATGAAGGCCGTGCGCGCGGCCGAGGACGTCGGCGTCGACACCATCGTGCTCGGCGGCGGCGCGACCGCGAACTCCCGCATCCGCTCGATGGCTCAGGAACGGTGCGCCGCGGCCGGTCTCACCCTGCGCGTCCCCAAGCCCCGGCTCTGCACCGACAACGGCGTCATGATCGCCACCCTCGGCGCGCACGTGATCGCGGGCGGTGCGAAGCCGTCCGCGCTGACCGTGGCCACGGATCCCGGCCTGCCGGTGTCGACCAGCCAGCTCTGAATCCGGCGCAGGTCCTTTCGCGCGTTCATCCCCGATCCGCGCAGGAGGCCGGGGAGATGTGCGCGACGGACAGCACCGCGCAGACGATCCCGTGGTCGTGTGAACCGGCCGGCTCCACCGGCGGGGCGGTCGACAACACCGACAGCGCCAACCCGACCGCCGCGACGGCCCCCGCCGCCACGTCCCTGATCCGCATCACGCCACCTCACTCCTCGGGACCGTTCCCGCCGGTGACGCTAGCCATCCCCGCCCCGCCCCCGTAGCCGGAACTTCCCCCGCCCCGGAAACCGTGGGCCGCCGACGGCCGGTGTCGGAGAGATCTCGGGTCTGTTGACGGTGCCCGCGCGCTACGCGACTTGTGTTCGGCGAGTCATGGTTTGGCGCGCCGAGGGTGCGGCGTGTGGGGTAACGGGCGGGGAGTGGCGGCGTATTGCCTGGATATGAACACCGTGTGGGGGACGGGAGCCGGGCAGGGGCCGGGGGCGGGTGCAGCCGTGCGGGGTGAAGGGGATCGAGTGTCCGGCGGTCACGGTAGCGCGGGCGCGGCCAGGCAGGGTGCGGCAGAGTGGATGTGCTGCAAGAGGTTTCGTGCGGCTCTCGGGACGGCGCGGCCGAACGGGAACTTGCGGGGCGGGGGATCGAGCCTGCGACCGGGGCCGGTGGGCGCCGGGAGGTTCGGGGAGGTCGGCGGCGTTCGAGGGGTGGCTCGGGAGCGCGGCCGGAAGCCGGGGGCGACTGCGGGTGGGTCGCGGGTGGGTCGGTCAGTCGGTCGGACGGGCCGAGGTGGTGCTTGCGCCTGCGCCGGAACCGGAATCGCGGCGCGGGGTGGTGGTGGCGGGGGCGCTCGGGTCGGGGGTCGTGCCGGGCGTGGTGGTGCCCAGCAGGGGGCCGAGGATGCGCGGTAGGTCGGCGGGGAACGGGATCTGGGGCAGGCCGGGATCCGGGCGCAGGGGCGGCTGCTGAATCGTGGTCACGGTGGTGCCGGGGCCGCTCGTGCCGGCCGGACCGGTGGTGGTGATCGGCGGCGTGGTCGTGCGGCGGGCGGTCTCGCGACTCTGGCCCGTGGTGGTGTGCTGATGGCGGGGCCGACGCCCGCGCCGGTGCTGGGCACGGTCGACGAGACCGGCTGCTGCACACCGGTGGTGGTGGGCGAGTAGTTCGTGCCCTGCGGCTCGGGCACCAGTTCCTTCACGCCGTAGCCGATGATCAGCCCGACCACCACGATGGCGCCGGCCAGCGTGCCCGCGAGTTTGGTGAAGGTGCCGATCGGGGCGTCGGCGCCGCGGCTGATGACCGGGAACGCGGTGGGCGTGGCCGAATCGGCGGTGAGGGCGGCGCCTTTGGCGATGACCGATTCCGGTTCGGGCACGGTGAATACCGGAACATCGAGCCGGCGTTCGAGATTGGCCACCACCGCGGGGGTGTTCGCCCCGCCGCCGATGACCGCGACCGCCTCCGGGAACTTCGGCGCGCGGGCGAAGACCCCGCGGGCGAAGGACGAGAGCTCGCGTAGCAGGTCGGCGACCAACTCGTCGAAATCCACCCGGGTGAGCTTGAGCGGCTGCCCGGCCACGTGGTCGATGGTGACCGCGGGCGCGATGGACAGGTGCTCCTTGGCCGCGCGGCTGCGGTTGAGCAGCATGCCGCGATTGGGGCGGGTGCCCCGGCGCGCCAGGTGGCAATCCATGAGGTGCTGCAGGATCAATTCGTCGACCGCGTTGCCGCTGACGGTCGCGGTGCGCTCGGAGCGCAGCACGGTGTCGTCGGCGTGATCGGCGACGGTGACCGTGGATCCGGAGGCGCCCATGTCGAGCAACGCGACGGTCTCGTATCTGTCCAGCAAACCGGTGTGCCGCAGGAAGGCCAGGGCCGCTGTGCTTTCCGGAATCAGTCGCACCTCGCGACGTTGCCGGCCGATAGCTGAGCGGATGATCTGGGCCTGTTCCCGGTCCCGGTACGCCACGGCGATGTCGCCGGGCGGGCCCGCCTCCGAATCCTGCTGTGCCGCGACCTGACCGGGGTGCGTGCCGACCGGATGCACTGTCTCGCGCGGGATCTGGGTGGTCATCAGCTCGATGGACGAGGCCACCAGATCGCCGAGGTCCGAATGCGCCGTATCGGCGGTGACGACCCGGTAGTCGAAGTTCTGGGCGCCGTTGGGTGCGGTGGTGACCGTGGCCGAGCACACCACTTCGCTCCCGGCGGAGATGCCGAGGGATGTTCGCATGTTCACCTCCCTTCGAGCGGATGGTCCGGGTGTAGACGACCATCTCGAACGGACTCTGGAACCGCCCCGCGGATGGCGGGTGATCCCGAGCTACGGATCCGGCCGGGCCCCTGTCCGATGGGGCGTCGGGACCAGCCAGCGATCACTTGCGGTAAGGCTCTCGTCTCAGCGCTGTGCGGAAACTCCCGCGCAGTGGGGTTCAGCAACTGTGGGATGAAGCAACTGTGTAACTGTTCGGCGACGGCGTGACGGAGATGGACGGGGGTCGGCAGCCCTGTCACGCGGCCGTCGTCAATGGTGTCACAATCCGTTATCCGAACGTTACAGATTTTCGTTTTTCTTTGGAAGCCCTCAGATTTTCCGGCCGTTCGCTCCGGCGAGTCGGGGTTATCCGTCTCAGCTGCGGATAACCCTGCCTTGAGCGCTGGCACTCACGTGTATAGAGTGCTAGTTGGCTCCCGGTCAGTGCTCCCGGACGCCAGTTTCCGACTACTGGGCAGTGGTCCCGGCTCCCGCGACGACGGGGCTTGTGCGCAGCAGGTCGGAACCTAAGACCGAAACCGTGAGTCCGGGGAACCGCCCCGGGCGCGAAGACCCCTGAAAAGTGGAGGGCTCAACGTGGCGAGCGTGAACATCAAGCCGCTCGAGGACAAGATCCTCGTCCAGGCCAACGAGGCCGAGACGACGACCGCCTCCGGCCTGGTCATCCCCGACACGGCGAAGGAGAAGCCCCAGGAGGGCACCGTCATCGCCGTGGGTCCCGGCCGCTGGGACGATGAGGGCGAGAAGCGGATTCCGCTGGACGTCAAGGAAGGCGACGTCGTCATCTACAGCAAGTACGGCGGCACCGAGATCAAGTACGGCGGCGGCGAGTACCTGATCCTGTCGGCGCGCGACCTGCTGGCCGTCGTCACCAAGTAGGAACGACCGAACTCCCGGACCCGAGAGCCGGCCCTGTCCCCCCAAATTGGGTGGGTGGGTGCGCCGTCTCGAAACGCCCGCAACGGGTGAACGGGGCACCACCGCCCCGCGGGTTCCCGAGGTTTCCGCCCCGGTGTCGTCGCTGTCAACAGCTCCGGCCCCGGGGCGGTTCGCGTTTGCCCCCCAACTCATTTTCAGGAGCAGGTACACATGCCAAAGCAGATCGAATTCGACGAGAAGGCTCGTCGCGCGATGGAGCGCGGCGTCGACAAGCTCGCCGACGCCGTGAAGGTCACCCTGGGCCCGCGTGGCCGGCACGTCGTGCTGGCCAAGGCTTTCGGCGGCCCGACCGTCACCAATGACGGCGTGACCATCGCCCGCGACATCGATCTCGAGGATCCGTTCGAGAACCTGGGCGCGCAGCTGGTCAAGAGCGTCGCCACCAAGACCAACGACGTCGCCGGCGACGGCACCACCACCGCCACCGTGCTGGCCCAGGCCCTCATCAAGGGCGGCCTGAAGAACATCGCCGCGGGCGCCAACCCCATGACCCTGGGCAAGGGCATGAACAAGGCCGCCGACGCGATCACCGCCGCCCTGCAGGCCGCCGCGACCCCGGTCGACGGCGAGAAGGCCATCGCCCAGGTCGCCACCGTGTCCTCGCGCGACGAGGAGATCGGCGAGCTGGTCGGCAAGGCGCTCACCACCGTCGGCAAGGACGGCGTGGTCACCATCGAGGAGTCCTCCTCGACCCAGACCGAGCTGGCCATCACCGAGGGCGTGCAGTTCGACAAGGGCTACCAGTCCCCGTACTTCGTCACCGATCCGGAGACGCAGCAGGCCGTTCTCGAGGACGCCTGGATCCTGCTGAACCGCGAGAAGATCAGCTCGCTGCCCGATCTTCTCCCGCTGCTGGAGAAGATCGCGGAGTCCGGCAAGCCGGTCGTCATCATCGCCGAGGACATCGAGGGCGAGGCGCTGTCCACCCTGGTGGTCAACGCGATCCGCAAGACCCTCAAGGCCGTTGCCGTCAAGGCCCCGTTCTTCGGCGACCGCCGCAAGGCGTTCCTGGACGACCTGGCCATCGTCACCGGCGGCACCGTGATCAACCCGGACCTGGGCATCACGCTGCGCGAGGCCGGCCTGGACGTGCTGGGCAAGGCCCGTCGCGTGGTGGTCACCAAGGACGAGACCACCATCGTCGAGGGCGCGGGCACCCAGGACGAGATCAACGCGCGGGTTTCCCAGCTGCGCAAGGAGATCGAGAACACCGACTCCGACTGGGACCGCGAGAAGCTGGAAGAGCGCCTCGCCAAGCTGGCCGGCGGCGTCGCGGTCATCAAGGTCGGCGCGGCCACCGAGACCGAGCTCAAGGAGCGCAAGTACCGCGTCGAGGACGCGGTCGCCTCGGCCAAGGCCGCGGTCGCCGAGGGCATCGTCCCCGGCGGCGGCACCGCCCTGGTGCAGGCCGCCGCGACCCTGGGCGCGCTGAAGGATTCGCTCTCGGGCGACGAGGCGGTCGGCGTCGAGGTCGTGCGGCAGGCGCTGCTGGCCCCGCTGTACTGGATCGCCACCAACGCGGGCGTGGACGGCGCGGTCGTGGTCGCCAAGGTCACCGAGGGCAAGGACGGCTTCAACGCCGCCACCCTGGCCTACGGCGACCTGGTCGCCGACGGCGTCATCGACCCGGTCAAGGTGACCCGTTCCGCGGTCGAGAACGCCATCTCGGTGGCGCGCATGGTGCTCACCACCGAGAGCGCCATCGTGGAGAAGCCGGCCGAGGAGCCGGCCGACGCGCACCACGGCCACTCGCACTGAGTGTGAGGACCGCTCGGCGCTCGTGAGTCGCTGAACTGAACGTCGAAGCCCCCGGACAGGAGATCTGTCCGGGGGCTTCGACGTGTTCGGGAGTTGCCGGGCGGGGTTCACGGTCGAGCTGTCCGGAATGCGGCGCGTCCGGCTCCGCTGGGCCGCGGTACGGCCTGCCGCCGGAGTGGTTGTGTCTCAGCCGTACCCGGCCCGGGGTTCGGGCCGTCGCGGATTTCGGTCAGGGCCACTTGACGCCGAGGGGGAGCGTCGGTGCCCGGAAACCGTTGTGCGCGCGAGCGATCCCCGTGTGTGGAGCGGCACCCCGCGTCCCGCGAACGGGATTCCCGCGGGGCCGGAGCCCGATCGCACAGAAGGGACTGGGCGGATGCCCTGAACGGCGGATATGCGAAAGCGGCTCAGTCGTGAACGGCTGGGCTGCGCCCGTTTCCGGAATGGAGCGTGGAGCGGTCGTGGTGGAACTCTGTCGCCGGCGCCTGGTCTGCTGCTACTGCGGCGAGCACGCGATCGCGCAGGGCGGGCGGCGGTGGTGTGGCCACCGCGCTCGCGTATGCGGCGAGGGCGTCTCGGGTGTGCTGCACTTCCTGGGTGAAGCTCGCGCGCAGTACCGGATCGTCGGTATCCAATAGTTCCCGCACCGCGCGCTGATCTTCGTCGCCGATCGATCCCAGCGCGACAGTGTGCGCGAGATCGATCTGGCTTTCGTTCATCTCACGTCACTCCCAAACTTTTCTTGAGTCGTGTCAGTCCGTCCCGTATACGGGACTTAACGGTAGGTAACCCTACGCCGAGGTACGCCGCTACCTCCGCATATGTGCGCCCGCCGAAGTAGGCGAGCGAGATGGCCTCGCGCTGCGTCTCGGTCAGGGTCGCCAGACCCTGCAGCACCGCCTGCTGTTCGAGCCGCCGGCCGACCTCTTCGGTCACTTCATCGAATTCGTGCCCGAGAGTGCTGGTGCCATAGGCGACTTCGCGCAACGCGTGGGCTTGTTCGGCACGTACCCGATCGACCGCGCGCCGGTGGGCGAGGGTCATGAGCCAGGTGACAGCGGACCCCTTGGCCGGATCGAAATTGGCTGCGGTGCGCCATATCTGGAGGTAGACCTCCTGGGTGGTCTCCTCCGCATAGCCCGGATCGTGTAGCACCCGGAGAACCAGCCCGAAGACTCGCGCGCTGGTGCGGTCGTAGAGCTCGGCGAATGCCGGCTCGTCGGACTGCCCACAGCGCTGGAGAAGCGCGGCTAGTTCGAGGCTTTCGGCTGCGCGCGCCGTCATCGCAGAGTCCGTCGGTGTCTCCACCTTCTCGTTCCCCGAACTCTGGAACGAGTCGCCCTCTGCGGCCGGCGGCCGCGCTGTCACAACGCTCCGTTCTGTGTCATCGGCCACGAGGGTAGCGTGCCGCTATGACCTCCTTCCGCGTGGGGGTATCGGCAAAACGATTGTCGTACAGCGGTTTTCCGTTTTGTACCGACTTGTCCAAACCGGTGTGAAATGAAGACACGCCGTGACACGCCGGAGCTCCGGCGAATCGCCGGGGCTCTGCCGTCTGCAACCGGTTTTGCGCTCCGCAGTGGCCGGTTGTTTGCTAGACATTCGGCGCGCCGTGCCGCGCGGATGGGAAGGTTTCTGAACTCACACCTGCTGTGGTCAGCGGCAACGTGGCCACTCGCCCCGCTCGTATCGCTGATGCTCAGGAGTCACACGCGTGCTCCCGGGCGATTCTCCCGGAGTGTCAGGCGACCGCCCGGCGGCGGTTGCGGCGCGCGTGCATCTCGCGCTCGGTTTCGGACATCCCGCCCCAGATTCCATAGGGCTCGCTGACCTTCAGGGCGTGCGAACGGCACTGCAGCAGGACGGGGCAGGCGCGGCAGACTTCCTTGGCGCGCATCTCGCGCTGAGCCCGGGCTCGGCCGCGTTCGCCATCCGGGTGGAAGAACACCGAAGAGTCCTGTCCGCGGCAGGACCCGCGCATCTGCCAATCCCAGACATCGGCGTTCGGACCAGGGAGGTGGGTCGGCATCGGCATGGTGAACTCCTCTTGGTGCGAGCTCGTCGGCATTGTCGAGCAGTGCTGGTGGCAAACGGTGAGCCGCATCGCCGGGTCCCGGCGATCACGCTCCGCCGGTGCCGCAATTTCACACGGCGCCGACGGCGGCGATGTCGTACGTTAGGTCGGACAATGAATTCCAGTCAATAGACAGTTCCACGCTGATCCAAATACCTGCGCATTAGAGAATTAACACCATTGCTATTTACAAGTAGGGCCGACTGTGGTGATACTGATCGGTTGGCCAGGAGGGTGCTGGCTCTCTGATAGCCCATCCGACTTGTTGAAACTGCTGGTGGAGACTGGTTTTCGCGCTCGAATGGGATCAATGCCGGCTATGCGTGAGTGGTGATCACCGTGATCTCAGCCATTGCCCCGCCGGCCGTGAGTGGGGTAGAGATGGCCACCTCGAGGCCGTCAGGTTAATAGCGCGAAACGGCGCACGAATTTCTTGTGCGCGTGCTAGGCGATAGCGAGCGCAGTTTTACGGAGTGGAAACACAATGCCGCTTTCGAATGCTGCGAGGTAGCTGAGGTTCTGTGCTATGTCGGGGCATGCTCGGCCGATAGCACTGGTTACAGTGCGGCGGTGCCTGTGCTCGAAATGAACTCGCTCCCGGCCGCCGTCGCGTTCGGCGCCGATCCCGGTCGCGCTGCTGCCGGATTGCCGTCTCCGGGCGACGCCACCGAAAGTTGGCTGCGCGCGGTCGCACTCGGCGGGGTCGGGCATTACGCCGCGGCCCGGACCGAGCTGCGGCGCGCCGCGCTCGGCACCGTCGATCCGGTGTTGCTCTCACTCGTGCACAGCACCCGGGGCTCCCTGCTGCGCCAGCTCGGCTGGCATGCCCGCGCCGCCGTCGCGGACGGGCGGGCCGCGGCCCTCGTGCTGCCGTCCGCCCCCTTTGCCGGGAGTGTCGCGATAGCTGCGGAGTCGGATCCGGCCCGCGCGCAAGCGGTTTGCGACGCGTTGACGGGTTTGGCCGCCGATGCGCTCGGCACCGCACGGCCCGAGCTCGCGGCCCGGCTGCTGAACCGTTGCCATCACTACCTCGGCGCCGCGCCCGCGGATCCCGATCCGCTGTGGCGGCAGCGCATCCGGCTGCACTGGGTGGCTGCCGAGACGGCGCTGTGCGCCCCCGGCTCCGGATTGATCGCCACGCCCGGACCGAGCGGTTTCGTTCCGGGCCCGGCCGGTCCCGCGGACCGGTCCGGCGAACCGGCCCGCGCGCATGCCGAAGTGGCTCTGGCACTGGCCGTGAACTCGCCGTCGGTGCGGCACCGAGTCAAATCCCGGCTACTGGTGGCCGCCGCCTCGGCCGCGGCCGGCGACCTCGAGCGGTCCCGGCGGCTGGCGGCCGAAGTGTCCACGGCGGCGCGCGAATTCGAGCTGCTGCCGCTGCGGTGGGCCTGCGCCATGTTGCGCTCGGGGGTGGACCCGGCCGCGGGCGCGGCCGCCGAGGCCGACGAGTGCGCGCGTTTGCTGGCTGCTCGCGGAGGGCGATTGCGTTCGGCCGCCGACCTTCTCGATCGCCCCTGAAGTTGCTCCGGGACCACCCTGAGAAGCCCCGGAGACTGACCCCGTAACAGCTGGTGCGGATGCGGTAGCCGCTATTGTTGGACCGTTCCGCCCCTCCGCGGAAGCACCGCTGCGCCATCCACGGTGCCACTCGTAACGCCAGGAACAGCTCTGACGATGAACAACGCGGGTGAGGAGTTGGACCCAGCAGTCGTCGCTGCCGCAGCGCAGGGCGACCGGTCCGCTCTAGCCCAGGTACTGGAGAGCATCCGCCCCCTCGTGGTGCGGTATTGCCGTGCGCGCATCGGGTCGGCCGAACGAGGTCAACTCTCCGCGGACGACGTCGCGCAGGAGGTTTGTCTGGCCGTCATGACAGCCCTGCCGCGTTATCAGGATCAGGGCAGACCGTTCATGGCTTTCGTCTATGGCATCGCTTCCCACAAAGTCGCTGACGCTCATCGCAACGCCGCCCGTAACAAGGCGGACGCCATGGCCGAAGTACCGGATGTCATATCCACCGACCAGGGGCCGGAGCAGCGAGCTCTCGAATCCGAAACAAGCAGGCAGATGAACAGTCTGCTCGCAACGCTTCCGGAGAAACATCGAGAAATCCTGATCCTCCGCCTGGTTATGGGTTTGTCAGCCGAAGAAACAGCAGTCGCCGTGGGCAGTACGGCGGGTGCTATACGAGTCGCCCAGCACAGGGCACTCGCGAAACTCAAGACTCAAGTGGCGAGGGCAGGTGAAATGTATGGCTAGGGATGGCGAGCGCGGTCGGGGCGACGGCAAGCGGCTTGGATCGCAGAACAGCGGTCCCTACGCCGAGGCGTCCGGTGATTCCGGTCCGGTGGATATCGCGGCGGTTCGCCGCGATGATGCGCTGATCGATGCCATCTCCGGCGACGGTCCCGTGCAAACGGGGACCTCGGACGAGTACCAGCTCGCGGCGTTGCTCGCGAACTGGCGCGCCGAGATCCTCGAGGAGCCGATGCCGGCCGGTCCGGATCTCGACACCATTGTCGCGGCGGTTAATCAGGAGATCGGTGCGCGAGACGCGCGGATCGGCGCTCAGGCGGGACGCGGCCGACTACGGCTCGTGCGCCCCCTGTTCGGCGCCGCGGCCGCGCTGGCGCTGGTGTTCGGCGGTCTGACCGCCTTCTCGTACAGTGCCGAACCCGGTGATCCGCTGTGGCGGGTCAAGGAGGTCGTGTTCAGCGAGCAGGCCCAGACCACCGTGGTGGCTCGTGCGGACAGTGATCTGGCCGAGGCGCAGTTGCTCATCAGCCAGAATCGCCCCGAGGAAGCCAAGGCCGTCATGGAGCGGGCCTCGGCGAACGCGGGTCAGGTCAACGACTCCGGTAAGAAGGACGATCTGCTCGATCGCTGGCAGCAGCTGTACACCCAGCTGCACGATATCGCGCCGACGATCGCCAGCTCCCTCGTGCCGGTGCCGACCACCTCCGCGGTCAAGCCGACCGGTAATCCGGCGATCAGCACGACCCCGGACGCCTCGGTGCTCGGCACCACCGCGCCGAACACCTCCGGTGGTGGCGAGGATCCCACGACGGTCGACCCGCGCGGCATCGATACCTTGCCGGGTACCGTGCCGCCCACGGGTGGCCCGGTCACCCCGTTGCCCGAGACCCCCGGTCCGAGCACGGTGCCCACGCAGCCGTCGGTGGATTCGCCTCCGCCGTCCACGGTTCCGGGCACCGGCGGGACCACAGCTCCGGCGTCGCTGCCCGAACCGGGCGGCACCGTGCCGCCCGGCGGGCCGGTGACGGCGCCCTCGGTCGAGCAGCCCGCGCCGGCGCCGGTGGTACCGCCGCAGAACACGCTGCCGAGTGCCGGTGGTGGTTTGCCGAATGTGCCGTCGGTGCCGGGTGCGGGTGCGCGGTGACATGATCGGCCGCCAACGCGTCCTGCGCGACGCCGGGAACTTCGCCAGCGTCGCGGACTACGAACGAGCACGCGAACAAGGCGCCGGGC